>JANBVL010000006.1:29440-38066 GCA_024238995.1 Patescibacteria group bacterium | reverse complement strand
CCATTGCAGAAAGCGGGTCTTTGCCTTGATTATCTAATAACAAAACACTGCCAGAATCTAATACATCTTCCCAAAATGGTGTACCAACCTCAATAGCAAAAACATTATTTCTTTTATCTTCTGAAATCTTTTCCATCACCTTGTCTGTAAAAGCCCCTCCATTAGACAATCCTGTTATAATAACTTTGTTTTCAGGATTATTTGCAATAAAATCTTCTATTTCAATAGCTAATTTTTGTGATTGTTTTTGAAAGAGAGTAAATGTTTCTTTCAGTCCTTCAATTATTCCAAAAAAACTTTCTTTAGTCCTTTCATAAGGAACAACTACTGAATCATAACCTAAATCTTTTAATGTTTTTTGAATTCCCTCAATGATCGGCCTGAAATCATCAGCTTGATCCAGCGGAGTATTGCCCCAGCCACCAGAGTTAAACACAATAACAACTTCTTTATTTGAAGCTAAATTAATCATCTCTTTAAACTGAGAATTCTCAGGAGGCTCTCCTAAAAGAAAAAACGATCCTATTAACAGGACTGATATAATAATTTTATTCGTAATTCTGTTCATATTTTACTTATAGAACGTTTTTTTCATTTCGTCCATAAGCTTGAAATTTATATCATTATCAGAAACTTCAAGTGCCCATTCCCAAATTGGCGCAGCAGCAAAGTTTTTATCTTTTTTCTCATAATCCAAAGCTTGCAGCAACACTGCCATAACGTTTAGCTGAGACAGGAAACGGCCTTCAGGCGAGTTTTTAGTCCTATATTCATGCCAAAGATTATATATTTCCTTCCCAGAAGAACCTTTCAACCTCAAGCCAAGTCTTTTAAACGCCCTTCTTTCTTGTTTAAAATCTTCAATAAACTTTTTCATTTTTTCTTTCTTTGAAAGACGCGGCCACTTCTTTAAGACTTCTTTTTCTTTCCCTTTTTTTCTTTTCAAAATTCTGTCATAAGGAGTTGAATCACCAGTATAAACAGCAGATATCTCGTGGATTAAAGCCATTTTTAACATCTTTTCTGCATCATGTGTCCTGCTTTTCTGACTGCTGAAAAGCCAGGTCATTAAGGCAAGTGTGAACATATGACCAGCAACTGTTTCAGGATTTTTAACGTCTCTGATTGTCCAATACAACCGAGGCATGTGCTTTAACTTTCCTATCTCTAAAAGAAAATCAAGAATATATGTTAATTCCTTTTCTCTTTTTTTAAAGGTTTTCGATACTTTAATCCTTTCTCCAAAAAACCTCCTATAACGGCGGTAAAGCCTTTTTTTAATTACTGTTAAAAAATCTAACAGCAATGGATCTTCAACAATCTCCTCTGTTCCTTCCCACCAGCTAGTTCCTCCAATATTATCATCGCTGCCAAAATACTCAATTGACTGAAGAAGGGTTTCAATTCTGTCTAATTGTTTAACAAATTTCGCTTCTTTGCTTATTCTTTTCTCATAGTCATACCAATGAGAATAAATATTATCTTTAAGTTTTGGCTCAAGGGGGCTAATTAGCTTTAAAAGAGCTTTTTTTTCTCTGTTGAATTTTTCTTTAGCTTTTTTCTGTTTTTCTTTTTTTGAAAGGCGAACCCATCTCATTAATAACTTTTTATCTTTTTTCTTTTTTATTGATAATCCATGATAATAATCAAAAGGAGTTGAATCTCCAGCATAAACCTCGCAAAGATCATGAAAAAGAGCAATTTTAATTGCTCTTTTAACGTCTAAATTTGCTTTTTCTGCCATTAACCAGGAAGCAACTGCAACTCTAAAAATATGACAAGCAATTGATTCAGAATTCTTAACATGCATTGAAACCCAACCAGTTCGAGACATTTTTTTTAATTTATTTGCCTCAATTAAAAATTTAAGAGAGCCTTTCATGAGCTAGGAAGAATAATTAATTTTTTTAATCTTATAAATTATCTTTATAGGCGAGTTTACTTCTATTCTATCATTGAGTTTGTGCCCTAATAAAATTTTTCCAATAGGCGACTCTGAAGAGATTGTGCCTTCATTAGGATTAGCTTCTAATGTTCCAACTATTTTAAATTCATTAATTTGTCCGTCAGACTCTTGCAAAATCACTGTTGCGCCTAAATGAACAACGTTTCTTTTGCTTTTTGGAGGCAATTTTATAAGCTCAATATTTTTTAAAATATGCTCCAGTTCAACAATTCTATTTTCTAAAAAGCTTAAATCTTCTCTAAAAACAACGTATTCAGGATTTATATCATCAGACTGCAAAAGCGAAGGAGTTTCTCCTTTTGTTTTTGCCAATCTAAGCTTTTTTAAATCTTCAAACTCTTTCCCTATTTTCTTTAATCCTTGTTTTGTTAAATAGTATTTTTGGACCATATTAATATAAAAGGGCCTCTTAAGAGGTCCAGTCATTTTGTTTTCAGATTTTAGACACTTTTGACTACTGAACCTCCGCTTATACCCCAATATTTACAGTTAAAAAACAAACTGTAATTTGGTAAATAAAAATGGATTTCAGTTTTCTTTCTTGTGTCATCATGCTTGTTTCAATTCGCATACTCATTATAGCCAGACAAAAGATGCTGTCAAGTTCTCCTACAATCGTAAAATAAAAATTATTTTCCTGTTTTTTTTCAATTGCTAATAGATAAATTACTCCACTTACCGCACCTATCACCCCAACGAGCAAGAATTTCTCCATCTATTCTCGCTTCAATAACCTCGCATTGATTGGGGCAATCTTTGCAATCAAAAGAGGTACATTTAATGTCCTTATTAGAAACTTCAAAGCCTGAAAACTTTGTTTTTTGAGGAGAATGTTCTTTAATTAAAAGTGCTGCTCCCAAAGCACCCATGACAGTATTATGCTCCGGAACAATTATTTCCTGTTCTAAAGTATCTTCAAAAGCTTTTTTCATTCCTATGTTTTGAGAAACCCCACCCAAAAATACAATTGGAGGTTTGATGTTTTTTCCTTTCGCAACATTTGATAAAAAATTTCTTGCCAAACCCTGACAAAGACCAGCAACAATATCTTCTACTTTGTGACCGATTTGCTGTTTATGAATCATGTCTGATTCGCAAAATACAGTACATCTAGAACCAATAGCAGTAGCCCCCTCTGATTTTAGTGCCAGTTCACCGAATTGTTCAATGGGCACTTTTAATCTAAACGCCTGAGCATCTAGAAAGGAACCTGTTCCCGCGGCGCAGACAAGATTCATAGCAAAATCAACTGCCACTTTATCCTCTAAAATAATGATTTTTGAATCCTGGCCCCCAATCTCAAGAATGGTTCTAACGTCAGGAACTAAAAAAGAAGTTCCTTTGGCATGAGTAGTAATTTCATTTTTAATTAAATCGGCACCAGTAATAACTCCTGCCAAGTGTCTGGCCGAACCCGTTGTTCCGACTCCAGATATCTCAACATTTAAATTAGTTTCTTTAATACTATTTTCTAATTTTTTTAATCCCTCCTGAATAGCTTTTATTGGGTCTCCTTTTGTCCGGAAATAAGAAGAGTAGATAATCTTACCCTCGTCGTCAATTAAAACTACTTTTGTTGAAATAGAACCAACGTCAATTCCTAAATATGTTTTCATGTTTTTTTACTTTTGTAATAATTAAACACTACATCAACAAAAGCTTCAATCCTGGTATTCATCCCAGCCTCAGCAACCTGTTCGTCTAAAGACAAAGATAAAAAAGGAATTTTACTTTGCTGATGAATCCTTTCTAAGATTGGCCTGATAGTTATCTCTGGCATACAAGCCATTGGCAAAACCTGGATTACTCCATCAAAGTCTTTTTTAACATAATCAAGCATTTCGTAAACAGCGTCTCTGCCATGTCCGCCAACAGTTGATTTCAGATAAGGATTTATTGTTTTTTGTATTATCCAATCTTTCCAAGGATACAATAATTTCTTTAAATGATAACTTAAATCCATCTGCCTGTAAATTTCTATTCTTTCCAGTCCCATTTTCTTTTCAAGTTCAAAATTAACAGCTGAATCACAAACAGTATAGATTTCTCCTATAATAGCAACTCTAGGAAACTTTTTATTTTTATCAATCTGAATTTCAGAAAACTTTTTTAAGATTTGCTTTTTAGTGTTTTTGAAATCTTTTCTTTGATTTAAATTCTCAAGCTTTAAAAGCGCCCACTGAAGCGCCCTATCAGTCTTTCCTTTTTCAAGCTCTCTTGGCCTGTAATACTGAGACATTTTTTCAAGCTTTTCAATTAATCTTAATTCTTTAAAAAAGAAAATTGCTATTTTAATAAATTCCAGCGTTGAAACTCCTGAAGCAGTTTTAAGTTTCGTGTAAATGTCTTTTGGAGTTGTTCTTAAATCAACGAAATTAATATCCCAGCCATCTTCTTTTAAAATCTTGTCTTGAATAATTCCATAATATCTCTGACGGCAAGACCCTCCAACATTTTGAACCATAAAAACTGTTTTGGCCCCTTTTTCTAAGGCTGGCAAATAGCTGCCAATAGTCGCCTTCATTGGAAAACAAAACATGTCTGGCGTTATTCTAGCCCCCTGGATAATTGTATTAGGATTAGACTTTTCAGGAGAGATAACTTCCATGCCCAATTGCTTTAAAAGCGAAGCAAAAACAATACTGTAATTTCCCCAACGGGCAAAAGTGACTACTTGTTTTTTATTTGATTTATTTTTCATAGTGTATCAATAAAAGCCTCTAATCTTGTCTGAAGGCCAGCTTCGCCAGTGTGTTCGTCAACAATAATATATAAAAAGGGAATTTTTTTTGATCTAAACTCTTCTTCAACAAACTCTTTTAATACTGCATCGCAACCGCACTGGAAAGAAGATATTTGAATAGCTCCAACAATATTATATTTAAAAGTTTCATTTATTTTATCAATTATTTCTTTTCCAAACTCCCAATGAAAATCTATTTTAAAAGAATCTTTATTATTTCGGTCAATCTTTGTTTTGTCAGACATATCCTGAGAAACTTCATCTATAAATATTGGTTCAATCCCTAGTTTTTTTAACTTTTCTTCTACCCTTAAATTTACATAGCTATCAAAAAGATTATATGGATGGGAGACGAGAACAATCTTTGGTTTTTTAGATGATATTTTATTTAAAAAACTTTGTTTTTCTTTATCTTTTAATTCTTTAACTTCCAATAAACTAAGCTCATATGCCTGTTTTGTTTCCCTGGAGCTCTTATTTAATTTTGCGCCTAACTTCTTAAGGCTCCTAATAAATCTTTGTTTCTTTTCATCAAACACCTCGGTCAATATCGGGGTTTTAACTATCATTTTTGCCAAATCAGGCAAAGCAAAGAATTTAGGACAATATTCAAGTTTTTCTTTATTTGTTTTTAGCCTTGGAACAAAAATGAAATCACATTTTGTATCCAGCCACATTAAGTGCCCCCAATAAACTTTATTTGAAAAACAAGTTTCAGGGTCAGCAACTTTTATCCCAAGACTAACAATTTGTTTATTTGTCAAAGGGGAAAGCACTGTTTTAAAACCAAGATTATTAAAAAAAATCTTCCAAAAATATGGTTCTTTAAAATGAATTAAACCTTGTGGAATGCCAATAGTCATCACTAAAAAAGAGTTGTTTGTTTAGATGAGGCTTTGGGTTTTTGTTGTGAAAAAATCTTTACTGTTCCATAAACACCATCATAGCCAGGTTCAATAATAAGATTTCCTTTTCTCACCCTTATTATCCCTTCAGCAATTTCAGGAAAAGTGGCTGCTTTTAAATCTTGCTTTGGACAATCAATTAAAATCCCAAGCTCATTACCTAGTTTTTCTATCAAATTATTGTACCCCTCGTCAACTCTTTTGGAAGCGACTGTCATTCCTAAGGCTTCGGCAACTATTTCTTTTAAAGGCACAAGGCTCTTAAAAGGAATTGCATTTTCGGGTTTAAAACCCTTGGGTTCTTGGGAAATTTGTTCAATTCTATTCAAAACTCCCACCGTTAAGCCTCTGCCGCAATTAGGACAAACATTATTGTATTTCTTTGTTTCATCTGGAGAAAGCCTCAGATTACAAGCACGATGACCATCATAATGATATTTTCCTTCTTGAGGGAAAAATTCAATTGTATAAAGAAGTTTTTTAGGATCTTTTGATTTTATAGCCTCAAAAATAGCGGGATAACTAATGTCAGTATCAAAGACATTGGCCTCTCTACCGATTTTTTCTGGTGAATGAGCATCTGAATTTGAAAGAAGAGTTAATCTTTGGCCGTCTGGCATGCGCCAGATCATTTCAGGGTCAGCAGAAAGCCCTGTCTCTAAAGCATATATATACTTAGAATACTCCTCAAAACACTCATTCAAAGAGTCAAAACCTGATTTTGAACCAAATAAAGAAAACCAAGGCGTCATTATATGGGCCGGAACAATTAAACAATTTTCTGATGCATCTAAAACAATCCTTGCTAGTTCTTTTGCATCTAACCCTAAAATAGGCCTGCCATCAGATTGTAAGTTCCCAATCAAGTCTAAACGAGCATTAATTTTATCAACAATTTCAAAAGAAGGAGCAAAAACTACTATGTGAATCTTTCTCACTCTTCCTTTTTTTGAATAAATACAACTTATTTCAGCTGTTAGGATAAATCTTGTTTTTTTATTATCGTTTTTAACTTTAAAAAGCCCGCTTTCAGCAGGTTCTAATTTGTTTTTTAATTCCTTGAGCCAAATAGGGTGGGTAAAATCACCAGTTCCTAAAACTCTAATTCCTTTAATTTCTGCCCACTTATCAAGATTTTCCAAATCCATTCTAGGAGAAGTGGCTCGTGAGTATTTTGAGTGAATATGAAAGTCAGCAACAAACTTCATTAATCCTTTTTAAAAATTTTGACTTCCAAAATTCCAAAAATAATAAATATAATAAGAGAAAGCAAAGTAGCGAAAGCAGCTAAAAAGTAAAATTTTGTTCCAACAGCTACTCCTATTGCAGAAGCAACCCATAAACCAGCGGCAGTAGTTAATCCCATTACCCCTGATGACTGCTGGAAAATAACTCCAGCACCTATAAAACCAATACCAACAGCAACGGCTTGAATTATCCTTAAAACGTCAAAATCACCATTAAAAGTATTGTTCATTTCCAAAGCCACAATTGTAAAGAGACAGGTGCCCAAAACTATTAAGCTATATGTTTGAAGGCCAGCTTCCTTTCTTTTATACTTTCTTTCTATGCCTAATAATCCTCCCAAAATAACAGACAAAATCAATTGATAAATTATTTCATTATCCATATTTAAAAAAAATATTAACTTAAATTATAATTACGCTCTCCTAGAGCTTATACACCTTATAGCCGTCTCTTGCTTTCTCTTCAACTTTCAAACCAACTGAATCTCCTGACTTAGCTTTGTCTATTTTCTTACGGTCAACTTCCATTGATTCAATTTTTTGACTAAAATCAGTTTCTCCGCCAACTATTCTTATTTCGTCACCAACTTTTAAATCATCTGTAAGTTTAATTACTACCACACCAATTTGCCCAAAATAGTGAGTGACTTTTCCGATTAATTTTCCTTCTGTTTCATTTGCCATAAATGAAAAACAAAAAATTATTTAAATATATATATAAATATTATTATTTACCGACCTTTGATTTGCGTTTCCTAATATGCTTGATTAAACGCTCTACTAATGCTTTTGGCTCTGTTTCATAAAATACTCTTCCATAGCCCCTGTAAGGCCCCTTGACTATACTTTTAATTTTATCAGCTGTTCCGCCTGTTCCTTCTAAAACACCGACAGGTTTCTGTATTTCAAAAGCAGTAACAAACTCATGTAAAGTTCCCATTCTTCCGCAGATTACTAAAACACCATCAGCAGCTTTTGTCATTATCATGTTTCTTCCTGTGTAATCAGCTCCTGTATAAACCATAACATCAAAAGGTTTTGTTGGCAGTCTGTAGGTTTTGATGTGTGCTGTTTCAGAAATAGCAGGAGAAAAGCCAATTGAGATTCCGCCCACTTCTTTAAATCCTAAAGTAGCGAAATAAGGCACCCCTGTTGTCCCTCCAGTAACCAAAACACACTTATGACGAGCAATTTCTCTTCCAACTTCTTTACAAATTTCTTCAATTTTTTTACAGCAATGATTCGTTTTTGCTGCTCCTGAAACCACTATTTTATAAGCCATGACAATTATATTTTATCCTTGTTTTAAAGAGAAATCAAACTAAAAAACAGAAGCATTCTGCTTTTGTTTTTTAGTGAGGAGGGAACACTCTTTTATGAAATTGGTTTTAGTCCGAACAGAACTGGACAAGTCCTGGAATTCCCTTAAACCTCCTTCGCAAAAAAATGTTTGTCCTGCGCGAATTTATCACGCACCCCCTCAACTTCTAATTTTAAGCCAGAGCAAATTTCTGTCAAGTTAACCCAGTCTCTATGTTTTTTTTGCAACTATATAAATATTTTGGCGATTCTTTTTATTATTTTTAGCAATTCCAGATTTTTCAATTTTAAATCCTGCTTCTTTAACTAAATTTTCTAATTCTTTTTTTGAAAACCAATGATAATATCTTTTTGTTTTTTTACCCCAGGGCTCATAAATATCGTTCCAGTCTAATTTTGATTTTCCAATTAATTTTAAAAGTGTATATTTAATTAATAACTGCCA
>JANBVL010000006.1:0-29340 GCA_024238995.1 Patescibacteria group bacterium | reverse complement strand
GGCTCATAAATATCGTTCCAGTCTAATTTTGATTTTCCAATTAATTTTAAAAGTGTATATTTAATTAATAACTGCCATTCTTTTATTTGATGAAGCTTCCAAACAGTTAAAACTAACAAGCCATTTGATTTTAAAACTCTTTTTGCTTCAGTTAAAAATTTTAATCTGAATTCTTTTGCAGGGATATGATGCAATACTGCAATGCTGTAAACATTATTAAAATAATTATCAGGGAATGATAGATTTAAAGCATCTTCAACTTTAAATTCTGCTTCTGGATAATTTTCTTTTGATATTTCTATTAAATTCTTGGAACTATCAATGCCAATATATTCTGTTTGTTTTTCTTTAAAAACAGGGTAATATCTTGCATTACCGCAGCCTAAATCTAAAACCTTATCTCCTGGCACTAAATAATTATCAAATAAAAACAGAATTTCTTCCCAAACATTCTGTCTTGTACTTGAAAATTCTTGAGCAATTAAGTTATAATCCTCTCTAGTTTTAACCAGTAGATAGTGAGCATCTTCTTGTCTCATATGAAATCAAAAGAATTAATAATTAAAGATTTGATCAAAAAGCGAATGAAAAATCGTTCTGATTTGGATGTTTTTAAAAGGCAAATTGCAAAAAAGTATAAAATTAATTGCCCGTCAAACATCCAATTATTAAAAGCTTATCATGAATTAGTAAAGAAAAAAAGGATTAAAAAATCAGAAAATATTGAGCAACTTTTAATAACAAGGCCTGTGCGCTCTCTTTCAGGAATTGTTAATATCTCAGTTTTAACAAAACCTTATCCTTGCCCTGGCAAATGTTTATACTGCCCTATTGAAGCTGGCTTCCCAAAAAGCTATTTGTCAGGAGAGCCAGCAGCAGAACGCGCAAAGAGTCTAAAATATAATCCATATATTCAGGTTGAACAAAGAATTAAAATGCTTGAAGCTGGAGGCCATCCAACCGACAAAGTTGACTTAAGAATTATTGGAGGAACCTGGTCATATTATCCAAAAAACTATCAAGAAATATTCATTAAAAGATGTTTTGACGCTTGCAACAATAAAACAAGTAAAAACTTAAATCAAGCTCAAGGGTTAAACGAAAAAGCGAAACACAGAATCATTGGATTGTCTGTTGAAACAAGACCTGATTTTATTGATAAAAAAGAAATTAAAAGATTAAGGAATTTAGGAATTACAAAAGTAGAGCTTGGCGTTCAAAGCATTTATGATGATGTTTTGAAAATTAATTTAAGAGGGCACAATGTTAAAAAAACTATTGAAGCAACAAAACTTTTAAAAGATGCTGGATTTAAGCTTTCCTATCAGGTAATGCCTAATTTGCCTGGCTCAACTCCTAAAAAAGATATTGCAATGTTTGAAAAGTTATTTTCAAGTTCTGATTTTAAACCAGATTTAATTAAAATTTATCCCTGCGCTCTGCTTAAAGAGGCTCCTCTTTATAAATGGTATAAAAAAGGAAAGTATAAGCCTTACTCTGTAAAACAATTAATAAATATAATTATAGAAGCGAAAAAGAAAACACCATATTATACAAGAATTGAAAGGATTATTAGAGACATTCCTTCACCAAGAGTGGTAGAAGGAGGTGTTAAGGTTTCTAATTTAAGGGAAGTAATAAAAGCAAAAATGGAAAGAGAAAATTGGCAGTGCAAATGTATTAGGTGCAGGGAAATAAAGGCAGAATATGATAAAAAAGAAAAAACATACTTGTTCAGAAAAGATTATGATGCCTCTGATGGTAAAGAAATATTTTTAACTTTTGAGAATAAAAATAGAACCAAACTTTACAGCTTGCTAAGATTAAGAATTCCTTCTGACCCAATCTTGCCTGTCTTGAAAAACAGCGCTTTGATTAGAGAAATCCATACTTACGGACGAATGATTCCAATATCTAAAAAAGGATTAGCTCCTCAACATAAAGGGTTGGGGAAAAAATTAATTAAAGAAGTTGAAAAGATTGTTAAAAATGAATTTAAAATTAAAAAAATTGCTGTTATTTCAGCAATAGGTGCTAGAGGCTACTGGCGCAGATTCAATTACTGCCTTAAAAACACTTACATGGTTAAATCCCTTATAAGTAATTAAAAAAGTTTAGTTATTAGATAACCAATTATTGAAAACAGTGCAATTGGAGGCAGGGCTGGGATCGGTTTGTGTTCTTTTTGGAAAGCAAAAAACAAGAAACTTGCCAGAAGCCCAATCAAAGAAAACAAAGCCACAATTAAAGAATTGACAATCCCGGAAGAAACCAAAGAAGAACAAAATAAAAGAGGAAAAACAACATCCCCTCCTCCTAAAACCATGAATTTTCCTCCGGGCTTAACTTCAGCTAAACTTTGTTTAAAATCCTTTAGACTTGGTGGAATAACAAATCCTAAAATCGCACGGCTTTCAATCATTTCTTTCGCCATTTCTACCATATGTTTTGTTTTATAAACTGCAATAATATCATAAACTGAAAAAATCACTAATAAAATTGCTACTGTCTGAGGCATAAATGTTAGTCCTAAAACACTACCAGCCCCAGCCATTGCCATAATCATGCAAACATCCTGGATAAAAACTGACGGCCATTTTAGCCACCAAACAATTAAAACCAGCATTGTAATTAAAGAAAACAAATCGCCAATCCAGATACTTAACAGCAAACTTCCTCCCCAAAAAACAGAAGTAATAAAAAGGGCTTTAAAAATAATTCCTTTTTGTTTTTTGAATTTTAAATAACGGACGAAAACAAAGATTAATGATGTTGCTAAAATAAAATAGACGATGAATTGAATGAAAGAGAACTTTGGAACTGGAATTTTTTCAACTTCTAAAATATTGTTAATTTTAAAGGCAGTAAAAATTCCTAAAAGCAGGGTTAAAGAAAATAAAAAACCTTCTATTGCAAAGATTTTCCAAATTGATTTGAAAGTTTGTGTTTTTAAAGACACATTCTTATTTTCTTTCATTTTTATTTAGACAATTTCTCAATCTCTTTTTCTGGATAATGAGGTGCGATTCTTTTAATCTTTTCCACAATCTTGTCTTTCTCTGATTTACTCTTAGCTTCAGCATGTTTTTCTTTCAATCTCTTTATCTTTTGTTTTCTTTTCTTTTTAGCTTTTATTTGGAATTGTCTTCTTTTTGTAGAAACTTTACTCATAATTTATTTATTAATTCGTGAAATCCTGGTTAAACCTGAGCATGAAATAACTTCAACTCCTCTTTTTTCCAATTCGTCTAGGAACAAATTAACACCTAAAGAATCTGAACTCATGTGGCCAGCAATAACAACATTGATGTTGGCTGCTTCAGCTTCTTTTTTGTGTTCTTCTGAAATGTGCATGCCAATAGTAGTGCCAATCCCAGCTATTGCCATTTTCTCATAAAGCTTTGGAGAACCTTCAGTTCCGCCGGTAATTTCAGTTAAAGCGATCTTACCGCAACGGTTCTCTTTATTCCCAGTAAAAATCTTCGGACCTGCTCCAATCTTAATTGCATGCCTGTATTCTGGTATAGTTTTTAAAAAACCTATTAAATCCTCAAGTCTTAATAGATCATCTTTTTTCTCTTCAATTTTATCTTTTAAAAATTTGGCTGCCAAATTATCGCAGATTGTATGAAGGCACATTAAATTAAATCCCAAAAGTTTTACTGTATCAACTGTTCTTTCATGATTAAGCTTATTAACGCCACGAGCAACTTCTGAAATCCTTTCTCTCATTAATCCTTCAGCAACATTGATAGGCACACCATACATGTTTAAAATATCACATTGAAGCTCCATGACATCATGGAGATTTGCCAGGGCTTTTCCTAAGGGATGATGAGAAATGATTAAATCAATGTTCCCCAGCTCCTTGGCTAATAAAATCTCGGCTGGGTCAATATCAATACCTATCAAAATTCTTTTGATTTCTCTGTCATCTGCAATATTTAAAATCTGGGAATCAGAATAAGGGTTTTTTAAAGTTTCTTTATCAAAAAACTCTTTTTCTTTTTCTGGTAATTTCTCATATTTTTTCCTTTTTCTTTCTAAAAGCTTTTCAATAAAATCCCTGCTTCTGAAATCAGAATCTATTCCCATTTTTATTGCCAAATTATAGATATCACGTATTCTCATTCTTTATTTTTTTAAAACTTTATTAGTATGAAATTTATTAATCAATTCGCTTATTAACTCTTGTTGCTTTTTAACATCTAAAACCTCTCTTCTGATCTGAGCCTTTTGCCTGCGAATATGTTTTCTTATTGATTTTGAAAGCCTTCTTTTCATAAACTAAAAAGCAGTTTAGTAATTGAGCAAAATAATAAAAAAAAGGGGATTTTCATTTTTATTCTCCTTTAATTACAGCTAATGGGGCCAATCTTGCCACTTTTTTGACTAGACCAGCATTATGAACCACATTAACAATATTATCAATGTTTTTATAAGCTAAAGGAGCTTCTTCAGCGATTCCTCTTGAACTCTGGCATTTAACAATAATTCCTTTTTGTTTTAACTGTTTTACTACGTTTTGTCCAGAGATTGTTCTTAATGCTTGCTTTCTTGACATCGTTCTTCCAGCACCATGACACGTTGAATAAAAGCTTTGTTCTCCCTCTTTTCTGCCAGCTAAAATATATGAAGCAGTTCCCATTGAGCCAGGAATCAAAACCGGCTGACCAACTTTCTTGTATTTTTCTGGAATTTCAGGATGGTTAGGCGGAAAAGCACGAGTAGCTCCTTTTCTGTGGATACAAAGTTTTATTTTTCTACCATTAATTTCATATTCTTCAATTTTGGCAATATTATGAGCTACATCATAAAGCATATGAAGCGGCGTTGCTTTATTGCCCAAAACAGATTTCCAAGCCTCTCTTACAGAATGAGCAATCATTTGACGATTAGCCCAAGCATAATTTGCTCCACAGGCCATAGCTGAAAGATATCTTTTCCCTTCATCAGAATTTATTGGACAGGCAGCTAGTTCTCTGTCAGGTAAATTAATATTGTATTTTGGCATTGCCTCCATCATAACCCTGATATAATCACTAGCAATCTGATGCCCCAAACCACGAGAACCAGTATGGATCATTATTACAATCTGGCCCTTGAATAATCCAAAAACCTCAGCTATATTTTCATCAAAAATAGTATCTACCCTTTGAACTTCTATAAAGTGGTTGCCGGATCCAAGAGTACCAACCTGATCTCTTCCTCTGTTTTTTGCTTTATCTGAAACATTGCTGATATTAGCACTTTTAAGATTGCCGCTTGCCTCGCAGTTTTCTAAATCCTGATCATGGCCATAACCTTTATCAACTAAAGCTTTAGCTCCTTGTTCTAAAATTCTATTGATTGAATTAATGTCGAGTTTTACTTTTCTACCTTTTCCTAATCCTGATGGAACCTGTTTTTGAATTTCAGTAGCTAATTTATCAATATATGGCTTGATTTCTTTTTCATTGAATTCAGACTTCAAAACCCTCATTCCGCAGTTAATGTCATAACCAACTCCACCAGGTGAAATTACGCCATCAGTTAGTTTTGTAGCTGCCACGCCACCAATAACAAACCCATAACCTGTATGAATATCTGGCATGGCTAAAGAGTATTTCACAATACCTGGCAAAGTAGAAACATTAATAACCTGTTCTAAAGCACCAGGCTCTATAGTTTCCAACATTCTTTCTGAAGTATAAATTCTAGCTGGAACACGCATATCACTTCTAAAGCTTTTAGGTATTTCCCATAACCAGTCTGATATTTTTTTAAAATTATTTTTAAATGCCATAATTCAGTTTTTCAAATTCTTGTTTTACTATTTTTCTGTCATCCCATGGAATTTTCTTTCCTTTTTCAATACATATCCATGGTTCACAACCCTTTCCTGTTATTATAACAACATCATTAGTTTTTGCTTTTTCTAAAGCACTATTTATTGCTTTTTCCCTGTCTATAATCTTTTCTGCCTTGTTTCCAGCGCCTTGGGCAACTTGATTGATAATGTCTTCTGGATTTTCATCATAAGGATCTTCATTTGTAATTATAATATGCTGACAATATTTTGCTGCAATTTTCCCTAAAATAGGTCTTTTCCATTTATCCCTTCCTCCACCAGCTGCACCTAAAACACAGATTAAATTTTCAGGTTTAAAACTGTTTTTAACAGTAGTATATACTTTCTCTAAAGCATTGGGAGTAAAAGCATAATCAACTATTACTTTAAATGGACTAAAAATTACCATTTCCATTCTCCCAGGAACTATCTTGATTTTCTTTAAAGCATCTCTACAAGTCTCTAAACTGATTTTCTCAGACAGTGCTACACAGACTGACGCTAGGGCATTATAAATGTTAAAAGCGCCAAGAACATCCAGCTCAAAGACCACATCATTTATCTGAAAACCAATGCCACTGGCATCAGCTTTATATTTTGTAGCAAGTATTTCATATTCTTTATTATTAACTCCATTATTTAATAGCCCATATTTATATTTTTTCTCTGCATTGTATTTAAGGAAGTATTCAACATTTTTATCATCAATATTCAAGACATGAACACCCTTGGCAACTGCAAACAGCTTTTCTTTAACTTGCCTGTAATTCTCAAAAGAACCATGAGCTTCAATGTGCTCTGGAGATAGATTGGTAAAAACAGCTGTATCAAATTTAATAAACCTATGGCGGTGCTGTTTTATTCCTTCTGAGGTCACTTCTATTACTGCATACTTGCATCCTGAGTTAACTGCTTGTTTCAAAAATCTCTGCAAAGCAAATCTGCCTGGCATTGTCATCTTAAGCATATTAGGCTCTTCTTTATCAGCTATCTTGAATTTAATTGAAGATAAAACAGCTATTTTAAAACCAGCTTCTTGCAAAATCACAGATATCATTTCAGCCACAGTTGATTTTCCATTGGTTCCAGTAATCCCAATAACTTTCAACTTTTTAGAAGGAAAACCATAAAACAAGGCTGCTAAAAAAACCAGCACAAAATGATACCAGTCCAATAAAAAATAAGGGATGATTTTTTTAATAACTTGCTTCATTATCTCTTATTTTTACATAAATTTAGTAAATTATGAAAGTCTTTTATTCCTGTCCAGACCAAGTGCATATTATAAAGCTTTAAAATATCTAGGCGAAAAATGTCGCATGAAACAACACGTTCATTTGACAAAATAAAAATAAATGATATAGTCTTAAACGATAGAAATGGCTCTTTACAAAAGATAGAAATTTCTAGACGAGTCGCTCGTCTAGGGCGGCAGGGAATGAAACAATGAAGAACATAAACACCAAAAGAATAAAAAGGTTCGTCAACGACGAACTAAACGAAGAACTGGGAGAAGAACTTCTGAGAGACGTAAACTTTATCTTGTCAGTCGTCTTATTCCCAGAGAAACTAAAATGGCCTTTAGTCGAAATAACTTTCGGGCAATGGCAAAACATCTATACCTTTTCAATGTTAATTACTTATGACAACGATTGGGAGAAAAGAGCAGTAAAGGGACTGTTGAAAACAGCAAGAACAGAAGAAGAAAGGTTAGAAGCCGGGCAAATTTCTCTATTAACAGCAATTAAACACCTTTGGACTATTAAATCCTAAAAACTATTTAGGCTTTTTTTATTTTATAGTCTCTAATATCAACATTAGTCTTACTAGACGAAAAAAGCTTGATAAAAAAACAAAAAAGATATAGTATTTTACTATTATGCCAATTAAAAAATCAGCTAAAAAGGCTCTGAGACAAGATAAAAAAAGAAGAATTAGAAATAGAGCTCAAAAACAAAAAATAAAAAGCCTTTTAAAAAAGGTTAGAAGTTTGATTGTTGAGAAAAAATCACAAGAAGCTGAAAAGCTTTTGCCTCAAACTTACAAGCTGCTGGATAAAGCAGCGAAAACTGGATTATTCAAAAAAAATACTGTTTCAAGAACTAAATCAAGGCTAACAAAATCTATTACTAAAACTAAATCTCAGTAATAAATAAATCTAGCGCTGCTTCAGGATCAATTTTTCCTGTTTTAATGTTTAAGTCTACTTTAAACAATGTTTGGTAGATTTTTTTAAGTTCTGAAAAACTGAATTTATTAGCTAAAGCAGAGCTTTTTCTAACAACAAAAGGATGAAGACCTGCTGAGAAAGGGGACAGGTTTTTTTCTATTAAATCTTTAATAATCAAAAGATTTCTAAACTGATAATTAATCATTGAAAACAAATAAAGGGGATTGTCTCCTTTTTTTAAATGGTTTTTTAATAATTTCAAAGCTCTTTTTTTATCTTTCGAAGCAATGGCATCAATTGTTTTAAATATGTCAGATTCAACTTTTGGTCTTATCAAAAGCTCAATATCTTTTGATTCAATTTGTTCGCCATTTTTAAAATTAACCAGCTTTTCAACTTCATTTATTATTTGCCAGGGATTATTATCAACAAAGTTAATGAATTTTTCCAAAACCAAGTCATTAATTTTTCCATTACGCACTTCAAACTCTTTTTTAATCCAGCTTTTAAGTCTTAATCCGCCAAGTAGTTCAAATTCCTGAGATTTAGCATGCTTATTTAAAAACTTAAGTAAAGCATCTCTTTTATCAATTTTATCTGGCTCATAAAATAAAACTGTGTTTTCAGAATCAATGAATTTTTTCCCTTTTTTTATAAAGCTTTTTTTAAAATCAGTATTAGAAAAAACGTTTGTCAGTATTAATAATTTTTTCTCTTTAAATATTGAAGTTTGCTTAAGTTCGTCCTCTACGTCTTTGAAACTTAATTTCCCAACATCAATATATTTCAAACTCAATCCAGTTTTATGGATTTTCTTATAACGTTCAATCACTTCTTTAAGTTTCTTTCTAGACCTATATGCGTCTTGACCATAAAGAAAAATAATCATATTTTTTGGCATTGAGGGCAAAAATGAGCTGACCTGTTAGCCATTTTTTCCCTTTTAATAATAGTTTTGCATCTTGCACATTTTTCTCCTGTTTTCCGATAAACTTTTCTTTTTGATTGGTAGTAGCCTTTACTGCCATCTACTAATCTAAAATCTGAAATACTTGTTCCTTTTAATTTAACTGCTTTTTTTAATATGTTTTTAGTGGCTGTATATATTTTTTTAAGCTCTTGTTCTTTTATTCCAGAAATATCTTGAAAGGGATGAATTTTTACTTGCCATAAAATCTCATCTGAATAAATATTCCCAATTCCAACAATAATATTCTGGTCCATTAAAATTTGCTTGATTTTTCCTCTTTTCTTTTTACTTAAAGCTTTTTTAAATTTTTTAAAAGTAAAGCTTTTTCCCAATGGTTCTGGCCCTAACTTTTTAAATTGTTTAGAGCTTTCTAATTCAAGTTTATCCCAAAGCTCTATTTTGGCAAATTTTCTTAGATCTGATAAAGCTAGCTGTTTTTCATTTTGAAAAAAAATAATAAAGTGCAAATAATCATTTCTCGGATCACTAAGCAAAGACCCTTTAATTTTAGAAATCCATTTTCCTTTTTTAAACTTCCACTTGCCAAAAAGCAAATGTCCTGTCATTTTTTGATGGATTAAAAGAGTTTTATTGCCTGATAAATCAATCAAAATATTTTTTCCTCTTCTTCTTATTCTTTTGATTTGTTTTCCTATAATCTCTTTTTGAAAAGCTTTAAAAGAACTTGGTTTTTTCACAAGCTTTCTAGTATCTGTCCAGATATCTTGAATTATTTTATTAATAATCGTTTTTCTTAACCCCTGTATTGTTGATTCTACTTCTGGTAACTCTGGCATAAATTATAATTTATACTAACAAACCCACGCCTTAGAATACAAGGGTGGGTGAGTTCTGTAATTTAATCAAAATTACTATTTCAAACTGCCTTTTATTTTTTCAATAATTTCACCGGGAGTAAAGTGAGCTTTAATCAAGTAATCAACTGCTCCCATTTTTAATCCTTTTTCAACTTCTTCCTTTTGTCCTAAGTTAGATAAGATTATGACTGGAATGGATTTTAAACTTTCATCTTTTTTCATACGAGATAAAACTTCGAAACCATCAATGCCTGGCAGAATTAAGTCAAGTAAAACTAAATCAGGATTTTCCTCTTTGACTTTTTTAATTCCCTTTTCTCCATCCATCGCTTCAGCAGTAACAAAACCTTCATCAGAAAGCTTCCTGACAATAAGCTCTCTTAAAAATCTATCATCTTCTATTATGAGGATCTTCTTCCCTGAAGAAGAGCCTTGACTCTTTTTATTTAAGATTTTTTTTGCCATAATCTATTAAATGATTACAAATTTAAATGAATCATTACGAATATTTAATGCCTCATTTTACGATATATTCGTGCTAGTTCGTATTTATCCGTAGTATTATCCACCAATCAATCGTCTTACTTTTTCAACTACTTCTTTCGGATCAAACTCTGTTTTCACCAACCAATCTTCTGCGCCTAAATTCTTGGCTTTGTCTAATTCTACTGGCTGGCCAGAATTTGAAATCACAATAATGGGTATTTTGCTTAATTCTGGATCTTTGCTCATTTCCTCCATTACTTCATAACCGCTTTTTTTTGGCATAACAATATCAAGTAAAACAATATCCGGTTTTACATTTTTTAATTTTTCTATACCCTGCTCTCCATCATAAGCGGTTGAAACTTCATAACCTTCTTGAATTAGTTTTTTCTTAAGAAGATCCATTATTAAGTCTTCATCCTCAATAATTAAGACTTTTTTCATAATATAATTTACCTACTGCCTCGAATTATTTTAATAAATATTCTCTGCAGACAAGTATTATTTAACATTAATATTATAACAAATTTTGGAAAACTGAACCAACTATTATGTCTCCTTGACTGCTTTTTTAATAGGTATAGTAAAATGGAATGTAGTTCCTTTACCTAACTTAGATTCAAACCAGATTCTACCACCATGAGACTCAATAATGTTTTTCGCAATGAAAAGGCCGAGACCAGAACCATCGGTTTCCATTTTTATTACATTAGATCCTCTGAAAAACTTGCCGAAAACTCTTTCTTGCTGATCTTGGAGAATGCCTACTCCATTGTCTTTTACAGAAACTGTGATTTCTTTACTATTAAAGACTAAAGAAACCACTATTTTACCTCCAGGCATTGTGTATTTTATTGCGTTATCAATAAGATTTTGAAATGCTAACTTTATTTTCTCAACATCTAAAAAAACTTTTGGTGTTTTCTTTTTTTGCCCCCTTAATTCAAGTTTAATGTTTCTTTTTTTGCCCTCTTCTTTGTAAGAATTTATTACAAACTGCAGAACTATTTTAATATCAGTTAAAACAGGCTTATAAAGATATCTTCCTTCTTCAATTCTTGTAACATTTAAAAGATCATTAATTAAACTTATCATTCTTTCATTTGACTGATAGGTTTTAGCTATAAATTCACTTTGCTCTTCAGTTATCTTTCCCAAATCCCCGTCTAAAAGCATTCTTAATGTCCATTTTATTGCTGAAAGCGGAGTTCTTAACTGGTGAGCAGCAATAGAAACAAATTCATTTTTCATACGCTCAATTACTTTTTCACGACTTATGTCATGTAAAATTAAAAGAGTTCCTATCTTTGTTTTATTGGACATTAAAGGAATTGTTGATAATTCTAAAATAAAGTTTTCTCTTATTTTAAACTCTTGCCTGAATAAATTTTCTTCAATATTTTCTCCAATTAGATCTATTAAATTTTTTAATTGTTCAAAATTTACAAATTCTTTAATTTGTTTTCCAATTAATTCTTCTCTTTTGATTTCTAAGAATCTTTCAGACTGAGGATTCATTAAAGCGAGAGAGTCTGTACTGTTAAAAACCATTAAGCCGTCAGTAAGACTGTTAATAATCTCCTGAGTTTTATTTCTTTCTTCTTCAGCAAGCTTTCTAGCTTCCTCAGTGTCTTCTAAAATATTCATTAGCGCAAGCTGGGCTTGTTGTAATTCACCTTCTGCTTCTTTAATTTTTGTTAAATCAAAAAAACCTAAAAAATAACCTACCACTTCACCTGCCTCATCTTTTCTCGCCCTTGTAAATACTTGAACAGACATTTTATCTTTTGCTTTTGGTGAAAAGCTCATTTCTTTTCCTGCAATAAATCCCTGCTTTAAAGTTTCTTTCGTTAAAGATTCAGCTTGTTTCTTGTCAAAAACTTGTTCAATGGGCTCTCCTATAACTTCATAGGATTTAAAACCAGAGATATCTTCAAAAGCTGGATTAATTTCCAAAACAACTCCAATAGGACTTATAAAACAAATTGGAAGTGGAGAAAAACTAAAAAGATCATGAATGTAATTTTCAAGCGATGCTAAATCATCTGCCAAAAGGGCAAGTTTTTTTTCTTCTGATGAATCTTTTGTTACCATTCTACTAAAAATTCATGGTAAGGGTCTCCTTTAAGAGAGCATTTAGTTTCGCGGGAAGATGTTTTTGGTGATCTAACCAACATCTGCAAAATTCCTGCAAAATAACCCTCTAAATAAGTGCAGTAAATGGGATGAAGATTTAAACCTTCTACTCTTATAATGGCATATTTCTTTTTTTCATCTAGCTCAACAGGCACCAATTTGCCTATTGTCCAATGTTTTCTCCACATTTTAGGAGATTCTTTCATAACAACTCTATGTACTGACAGGAAATATTTGGTAAAAAGCCTTATTATTAAAGACATTTTTGTTGCAAAAACTCCCATTTTGTAGATTTCCTTATTATCAAAACCAAAAACCTCTTTAATGGCTAAAAGAGAAAACGCTCTTAAACCAACCGGATAAAAATCCAGAGTCTTTATCTCGCTATATTTTATAGGGTGGCCTAATTCTTTTAATTTTTGCTCTACTTGTTCTATCCCTTGTTTTCCTTTTTCCTTAAGAACATATTCTTCATCTGTTTTTAAGACCACGCCTCTTACTTCGCCTTTTATTCTCATTAAGTTGTCAATTGTTTCTTTGTCAATAGTATTGTCCATATGTTTTAAAATAAGATTAGTTATTATTTTCTATTTCTTTTATTTTCTTTTTTAATTCTATCATTTTTAATTCTCTACCCACAGCAAACTTTTGGAATTTTTCCAATTCTTGAACCTTTTTTTGAATTTCTTCTGTCCTTCTTTTAACTTTCTCTTCAAGGCTCTGGGTTAACTCTTCTAATTCTCTAACTCTGGCTTTTACTCTAACTTCCAAAGTTTCTTTAGCTTCTTCTAAATTAACGCTTGTACTTTCAAGCTCCTTCACCTTCTTTTTTAATTCTTTATTAGTTTTTTTTAGTTCAACCTGGGCTTTTAATATGTCTTTACTCTGTCTTTTTATCACTTTTGAATAACGATTGCCAACTATAACTAATAAAATAAATGTTACTAATATTATGATTAAACGGACAGCAACATAGCCTGGGTCTTTATAGACACCAGTGCTTTCGAAAAGAGAATAGTGGGGCACAACGTCATAATATTCCAAAAGCACTAATCCATATAAAAAGATAACGCAAAGCAATGTTATAATAAAACTGTGCTTTTCTGATAAAAGAAAAACTCCATAAATTATCAAAGCGGCATAAAAAACAGCTGCGAATGATTCTATTGTTCCAAGATAATGCACAATAATAGTCAGTATCATTGTCTGAAAAATAAAAAAATTAAAATGAGCTCTGTTAATAGTAGAGACTTGTTTTTTTCTTTTTACATAAATAAAAAAAGAAAATAGGCTTGTAATCCAAAACACAAACCAGAAATAAAGCATTGGAGAAAATGTTGCCTTTGTTGTATATCTTAAAATAATTGCAAGCAACAAAAATATTATTAAAACAGCCATTATCGAAAAAATAGCCCAGACCACTCTCTTCAATAAACTTTCTACTTCTTGATTGTTCATATAGTTCTTTTTAATATTTTACCATAACGTTAATTCCCTGGCACTTTTTTCCTGTTTTTTCTCTTTCTCTGGTTTTTCTGACAATCTTTTTACCAAGCTACTAAACCCAAACTCTTCTAAAATTTTAATTACTTTACTTTTATCATATTTATCCCACTTATAGGATTTAGGATTAACTTCAATTGGCACGTTCTTATAGATTGTTGCTAGCTCCTGGCTGAAAAAAGCTTGTTCTTTCTGTTCAATTAAAAGCTTTTGAACTCTAGGTTTTATTGTGTTTAAATTTTCTCCCTTTTTTTCTATCTGTTTGTAAATGTTTTCTAAAGTGCCGAATTCTTTTAAAAGGCTGATGGCTGTTTTTTCTCCTATTCCTGTTACTCCTGGAATGTTGTCTGATTGATCGCCCCTTAAGGCTCTTAAATCAATTAATTGATCAAAGCTTAAGCCTGAATATCTTTCTTTAACTAATTCTTCATTGTACAAAAAAGTGTTTTTTACTCCTTTTCTTAAAAGATAAACTTTTGTGTATTTATCAACCAACTGAAGAACATCTAAATCTCCACTTAAAATAATTGTCTCAACTTCAGGCAAAATTTGTTTTTTAGGAAACTTCTTGCTAATTGTTCCAATAATATCATCTGCTTCAAATCCTTGTTTTTCTAAAATTTTAACATCAAAAGCTTTTAAAACTTGTTTTACTTTTGGAAACTGTTCATAAAGTTCATCAGGTGCTTTTGGTCTTTTTGCTTTATACTCTTTAAATTTTTTATGTCGAAATGTTGGAGCAGGAAAATCAAAACAAGCTGCAATATAGTCTGGCTCAAATTCTTTAATTGCTTTTAAAAAAACAAGCAAAAACCCATAAACAGCATTAACTATTTCTCCTTTTTTTGTTGTCAAAGGAGGCAGAGCATGAAAAGCACGATGAATCACTGAATTGCTATCAATTATTATTAAGCGTTTTTTTTCTTTTTTCATTTAATTATTATTTTCCTTTTATTTTTATTAATAAATTCAAAACTAATTAAGATTGTATTTTTTGGCATGATTTTCTTAATGCGATTAGACCACTCAACTGCAACAATGTTTCTTGGGTCAGAAATAATTTGTTTAAAACCTAAATCCAGTATTTCTTTTGGTTTTTTAATACGATAACAATCAATATGATAAAAGATTTTATGCTTTACTTTAAACTTTTTTAAAATAACAAAAGTAGGACTTAAAATCTTTTGTCTAATGCCTAATCCTTTTGCAAATCCCTGGAGAAACGTTGTTTTACCTCCCCCTAAATCTCCTTCTAATCCTAAAACATGGGCTTTTCGGCTCTCTTGTTTTTTTAAGATTTCTTTTGCTAGCTGCTTTGCTAATTTCTGTGTTTTTAAAACACTGTTAGTTATGTATTCTTTTTTCATTTGTTTGTCTAAATTGACTTTTAAAACAAGATGAGATAGATTCAAGTAATGCTCACGTTGTATTTATGTATTGTAGATTTTTATGAAAGAAATTTCAAAAAAAATAACTGGAGAAACAGAAATAACAGAAGCTATTTTAACTGAAATAGAAAAAGAGGTTAAAAGCATATCTGATTTAAAAACAAAGATTGAAGAATCTTTAAAGGGCAGACTAACAGAAGTACTTGAAATTATTTTAGGGAGCGCAATTCATTTAAATGTTTCTGATATTCACTTTGAACCAAAAGAAGAAAATACAAAGCTTCGTGTTAGAATTGACGGGCTTTTACAGGACATTTTGTTTTTTGACAGCAAAATGTATCAGTCAATAATATCAAGAGTAAAACTTCTTTCAGAATTAAAGTTAAATATTGCAGATCGGCCACAAGATGGGCGGTTTTCTATTTTAACGACTGATAAGGAATCTAAAAAACCTTTGCTTATAGAAATAAGGACTTCAATCCTGCCTTCTGAATATGGTGAAACAATAGTTTTAAGAATCCTAAATCCAAAAAGCTTGATTGATCTTGAAACTTTAGGGTTAAGAAAAGATTTACTTGAGTTATTCAATAAAGAAATTAAAAAACCAAATGGAATGATTGTCATCACAGGACCAACTGGTTCTGGTAAAACAACAACTCTTTATGCATTTTTGAAAAAAATCCAAAGCCCTGAAGCTAAAGTCATTACAATTGAAGATCCAATTGAATATCATTTAAAAGGAATATCTCAAACTCAAGTTAATCCTTCAAAAGGTTATGATTTTGCCAATGGACTGCGTTCTATTATGAGACAAGATCCTGATGTAGTGTTGGTAGGAGAGGTAAGGGATTTAGAAACTGCAAGCATATCTCTTCAAGCTGCTTTAACAGGACATTTAGTTTTTACGACACTCCATACTAATGATGCTGCTGGAACAGTAACAAGACTTCAAGCGCTGGGAGAGAAAGCAGTTAATATTGCTCCTGCCATTAATATGGCTATTGCTCAAAGATTAATAAGAAGAGTTTGTAAAAAATGCGCTAAAATAAGAAAAGCTTCCGAACAAGAATTGGAAAAACTGAAAAAAGGATTAAAAAACCTGCCCAAAAGCGTGAAAATACCAAAAATAGATGAAAATATTAAAATCCCTGAACCAGCTGGATGTAAGGAATGCAACAATACTGGCTATAAAGGAAGAACAGGCATTTATGAAGCATTTTTAATTGATGATGAAATGGAAAAATTTATTTTAACATCACCTTCTATCGCTGCTTTAAATGAAAAAGCAGTTGAAAAAGGAATGATTTCAATGTATCAAGATGGCTTGATCAAGATTTTAGAAGGCATAACAACAATCGAAGAAGTGGAAAAAGCAACAGGTGATTAAAAATACAAAAACCCCAGAATTGGGGGTTACTTAGGTTTAGCAACATAAGCTCAGAACTTTTCCGAGGAACAGGTTCGCCAAAGCCAACCTGTCCGGCTAAGAAAAATTCCTAACCCCCAACTCTAGGGATTTTGAGTCTTCGTTCATTTATTCTAATATATGTAATTAGATTTGTCAAGTTTTTAACACTTAAACCACATCTATACAATAAGACGGATTTAAGCTGTTTTTATTTCATTTTTTTCAATTTTGCATTTAAGTTTAATTCCCTTTGCCCCTGCTGCTCAAATTCAAAGCCCGAGATTATTGTCTCGGGTTTTTGGTTTTGTTAAATGTTGAGAATAGTTTTCTGTTTTGTTAGTATTAAAAATACAGAATGGGTTAGTGGTAAGACTAAATCAAAGGGGCAATCTAATATAAACTAAATGTTTTAACAAGAATGGATTTCAGAATTTTTATTTTAATAATAGAGGTTTTGTTGGTTTTATTTGCCTTCGGCATTTTTTGGGGAGTAATCTGGATGCCTACTCGAAAAAAAGATTATGAACGCATTGCGAAGATGGCGATTTTGAAGTCCGATGATGTGTTTTATGATCTGGGTAGTGGCACAGGAGATTTATTATTTTATTTAGAAAAAAACCATGGCATAAGATGTGTTGGAATAGAAATTTCGCCAATTTTTTATTTTTATTCGAAAATAAAATCTTTATTCTATAAAAAAGTTAAAATTAGATATGGAAATTTTTTTAAACATGATATTTCTGAAGCTGATATACTATATGCCTTTTTGCATCCTAAGATGTATAAAAAGTTGAAGGCAAAGATAAAAAAAGACGCAAAAAAAGGGGTGAGAATAATTTTAGCGGTTTGGCCGTTTAGTAATGAGTCACAAACAATGTCAAGTTGTGAAAAAGGAGAAGTATCTTACTATCTGTACAAAGGAAAAAGAGTCGTTCATTAACTCGACTCTTTATTTATTATTTATTCTTCGCTTTCTTTTTCTTCCTGTCCTGCTTTGTAGCCGTCTTCGTATCCTTCTCGCCATTCTTCTTCTCGATCAGTAACACCCAGAACAGCATCAACTATCGCTGTGTTAATGCGGTGGTCGCCTTCAAGGCCGTCCTCGTATCCTTTGTCGTATCCATCTTGGTAGTCGCTCAATTTTTCACCTCCTAATAGTTAATATCTATTTATAGCATAAAAGACTTATATCTTTTGCCAAGAGATAGTATTCGCCTAGTATTCAATAAATTCGTCATGAAATGCCTTCCGCAGCCATAATCCTGGTTCTAGCATCCTCTACGAGCTCTTGCAAAATTTTTCAAGAAATCGCTCTTTGAGCGGTTTTTTGATAGAATTGAAATATGAAAAAATCGATTTTTGATAAAGTGATAAAAATCTTAAGACAGAAATTCTCAGTGCAGATTTGGAGTAAAAAATTTACAGCTTTTGAAGTTTTGGTGGCAACCATATTGTCACAAGCCACTCAACGACAAAATAACATTAGAGCATTCAAGAATTTACGAAAGAAGTTTAGAATAATTCCAAACGTCTTGGCAAGAGCAAATTTAGATGAGTTAATAAAATGCATTCGTCCGGCTGGCCTACATCGTATTAAGGCATTGAGGATTAAAAAAATTTCAAAGATCTTAACAGAGAAGAACGAAAATAGCTTAGAAGAGATTTTGAATAAATCCTGTAGCGAAGCGAGAGAAGAATTGCTTAATCTTCCAGGCGTTGGGACAAAGACGGCAGATGTGGTTCTTAGTTTTGTTGCCCAATGTAATGTTTTTCCTATTGATACTCACATAAGGAGAATTATCAAAAGGTGGGGATTAGTAAAAGAAAACGCTGTTTATGAAGAAATAAGGGCGGTTTTAGAGAGCTTGGTTAAACCAAAAGAACGGTTAAAAGTTCATTTGATATTGATAGAGTTTGGCAGAGAGGTGTGTAATTCCAGGAGACCAAAGTGTGAAGTTTGTCCAATTTCCAGATATTGTTTAAGTAGAAATGCCTAGTCAAGTTCATAAGTTAAACAAGAATACAAAAAGTAAACTATAAAAACTCAAACTCATGTTTTTATTTATAAAATTTTTAGCTAGTTAAATTAAGTAGAATCTTAGTTCTAACATCCTCTACGAGCCCCTGTAATTAAGTTCTTTATGATAAAATAATATAATGGTAAATAAAATCTTAAAAAAGAGCATTTTCTTTTTACTCATTCTTTTACCTTTTTACTCAATCTCAGCTTTTAATAATCTAGATGTTGTCATTAATGAAATTTCCTGGATGGGAACAGATAGTTCTCGTTACGACGAATGGATTGAGTTATACAATAACACTAATTCATTAATTAATCTGGATGGCTGGACATTAAAAGCCATTGACGGAACACCAGAAATAACTCTTTCAGGAACCATTCAATCGAATGGTTTTTATGTTTTAGAAAGGACTAATGACACAACTATTCCAAATATAATTGCAGATCAAATTTATACAGGCGCATTAAGTAATAAAGGAGAATATTTACAGCTTTTTGATAATCAAGATAATTTAATTGATGAAATAAATTGCACAGATAATTGGCTGGCTGGAGATAATGCTACCAAGCAAACAATGGAAAGAATCAGCCCAACTTCATTAAATTGGCAAACAAGCAAAAATCCATCAGGCACTCCAAACATAACAAATAGCGTTTTTATTAAACAGGAAATTGAACAAGAACCAGTTTCTGAACCAGAATCAACTCAAGAACCAGAACAACAGGCTGAAAAAATATTCTATCCTTCAAATATTGTGTTTAGCGAAATTCTTCCTTCTCCTGATGGGCCTGATAGTGAAAATGAATTCATAGAAATTTTCAATAAAAATGACTTTGATGTTGATTTGAACGGTTGGAAAATAAAAGACTCTATCGGTAGTATCACAACTTATACTTTTCCAATAAATACAACAATAAAAAGCAAAAGCTATTTAGTCATTTTAAGGCCTGAAACAAAAATTATATTAAACAATGATGCTGACACCTTACATTTAATTCAACCCAATAACGCAATAATTGACACTGTAAGCTATGAAAAAGCTTTGAGAGTGCAATCATATAATCTAACAAGTTCTGGCTGGTCCTGGAGCGAAAAACTCACTCCTGAAAATGACAATATAATAGAACAAAAAAGCAAAGAGCCTGAACAGCTCATCATTAGAGAATCAGCAAATAAACCAGAAAGTAAAGAAATTTTAAAGAACAGCGAAAAAATGATTGCTTCTGCGGTTAAGCCGACCACAAAAACAAATAATCAATTTTTAAAAGTTTTTTCAATCGCCTTAATTTTCGCTGTTTTTTCAAATATAGCGATCTTAAAACTGAAAAAAGTGATAAATAAAAGAAAATTGATTTTCAAAGAAAAATGAGCTAATATTGAACCATAATAAACTCAAGCAAACAAAGACAATATTATGTCAGGTCATTCGCATGCTAAAACTGTAAAAAGTAAAAAAGAAGCTGGCGCTAAACAAAGAAGCCAGATGTTTTCTAAAATAAACCGACTTATCACTGTTGCTATAAGAGAGGGAGGCCCTAACACAGAAACCAATTCTAAGTTAAGAATGGCAATTGAAACTGCTCGTTCTTTTAATATGCCGAATGACAATATTGAAAGAGCGATCAAGCGCGCTAGCGGAGAAGGAGGAGAAGGAAAACTTGAAGAGTTTTTATTTGAAGCTTATGGTCCAGGCAATATTGCCATATTAATTGAAGGAATCACTGATAATAAAAACAGGGCGTTAGGAGAAGTTAAAAAAATTCTAGCTCAATACAATGGCAAGTTTGTTCAAGAAGGAGCAATTAAATGGATGTTTGAAAGAAAAGGATACGCAACAATTAAACTGGAAGCACAAAGCGAAGAATTAAAAGATAAAGAGAAACTAGAGCTTACTGCAATTGAAGCTGAAGCTGAAGATGTTATTTGGAATAATAACGACTTAGATGCTTATACAAGTATAGAAAGCTTAGAAAAAGTTAAGAAGAACTTGGAAGGAAAAGGGATTAAGATTGATTCATCAGGGCTGGAATGGAAACCAAAAGAAGAAATTGAAATTGATGAAAAACAAAGACAAGCTTGTCAAAAACTTTTTGAAGCATTAAATGAAAATGACAATATTCAGGATATTTACTCCAATCTGAAACTATGATTATTTTAGGTATTGACCCGGGAACAGCAAGCACTGGTTATGGAATTATTGAAAAATCAAAATCTTTAAAATGCTTAGGCTATAATGTAATACGCACTGCTCCTGGAGTGGAACCCGGAGAAAGGCTAAGACAAATCAACAATGAATTATCAAAAATAATAAAAGAATACCAGCCAGACATTTTAGCAATAGAAAAGATATTCTTTTTTAGAAACTTTAAAACAGTTATTCCGGTGTCTCAAGCAAAAGGCTCAATTTTACTGACAGCTGCAAAGAAAAAACTCCCTGTGTGGGAGTATACTCCTCTCCAAATTAAATTAACTGTTGCTGGCTATGGAAGGGCAGATAAAAAAGAAGTTCAAAAAAGCATTCAAAAAATGCTTAGACTTAAAGAAATTCCAAAACCAGATGATGCTGCTGATGCCTTAGCTGTTGCTGCCACCTATCTTTTAAAAGAAATTGATTTCCACACTTGACAAGACTTGTCCGCTACTTATAATATTCTTTAAGATTTCAAAAAAATGAAATCAAAGGTCGCGGATAAGAATTGAAAAATTAATAATATGGTCTACGAAGAGAAATTCTCAACTCTTTTTACTGACGAAGAAGAAGTAGATCAAGAAGACAGCGACGAAGATACGAACGACGGAGACTCTGATGATATTGATGAAGACAATTTTAATGACGAGTTTGACGAAGAATAATTTACACAATATTTAAAACAAAAACCCCTTTAAAGGGGTTTTTGAAATTTTCACTCAAATTTCTATATTATTTGGGCAAACCTTCTTTTGCCAACTTTAATAATCATTCCTCTTTTAATTTTAATTTTTTCCTGCCAATCTGTTTTCAAGACGCTGTCAATTGCAACCGCATTCTGTTCAATTAATCTTTTTGCTTCTGCTTTTGATAAAACCAACTTTGCTTTTACTAAAAGATTTAGAATGTCAATTTCTTTTTCTAATATTCTTACTTTTTTAATTTCTGAAGGCAGTTTTTTTTCTTTAAAAACTTTATTGAATTCTTTCTCAGCTTTTTCAGCTAATTTCTCATCGTAATAAATCTTTACAATTTCTTTTGCTAATTTTGCTTTTATATCCCGTGGGTTTATTATTTTTTCTTTCAACTCTTTTTCCATTTCCTCGATTTCCACTAAATCCAGATTAGTACACAATTCAAAATAATGAATAATTAATTCATCTTTTAAAGACATAATTTTTCCGAACATGTCATTTGGCGTATCAGTCAAATTAACAAAATTACTATGAGTTTTACTCATTTCTCTTCCATCTAAACCAGTCAGCATTGGAATTGTTAAAACATACTTTTCTTTTTTATTGTAGATTCTTTGAAGTTTTCTGCCCACTAACATATTGAATAATTGATCTGTCCCTCCTATTTCTAAATCAATATTCATTGCAACTGAATCATAGCCCTGCATCAAAGGATAGAACAATTCATTAAGCCATACTTCTTGTCCTTTTTTAAGTCTGTTCTGGAACATGTTTCTTTCGAGCAGTCTTGAAGTTGTAAAATGAGAACCTATTTTCACCAAATCATCAAACTTTAATTTCTCAAGCCAAACATGATTTTGTTTGATCTTAGTTTTTGACATGTCTAGCACTTTTGAAGCCTGCTTTTTATAAGTGGCAATATTTTTTTTAACTTGCTTTAAAGTTAAAGGTTCTCTTTTTTTATCTTTGCCAGAAGGATCACCAATCTGAGCAGTAAAGGTGCCAAATAATAAAATCACTTCATGGCCTAATTCTTGAAAATCTCTTAATTTTCTTAAGGGCACAGCATGGCCGATATGAATATTTGGGCTTGTTGGGTCAATGCCAAAATATAGCCTTATCTTTTGTTTTTTCATTAGGTCTGTTAAACCTTTTTTATTTGGCAAAACCTGTTCTGTGCCTTTTGTTAAAACTTGATTAATTCTTTTATCTTGGTTCATATACTTAAATTTATAATTATTTAATATCTTTGACAATACATTAAAAATACTCTAGTCTTTTGGCAACAATGGAAAAATTTAGTTAAAATAATAAAAGTCATGGTAAAAAGAAAATACTACAGAAAAACATACAGAGGAAAGGAAAAGAATAAAGGATCATTTAAGTTTCCTATCAAATCTTTTATTACACTTGCAGTAGCATGTCTTTTGCTTTTTATTCTTGCATTTTTTTATTATGTCAGAAATTTTCCAAGACCGGAAATATTTAATGAAAGGCAACTAGCCCAATCAACAAAGATTTACGACAAAACAGGTCAAACACTTTTATATGAGATTTATGGTGAAGAAAAAAGAACATGGATTTCTTTAGAATTCATATCTGAACACTTAAAACAGGCTGTAATAGCAACTGAAGATGCTAATTTCTATAATCACTTTGGGGTTGATATTAAAGGCATTGTAAGAGCTGTTTTGACTGATTTAAGGATTGGACAGCCAGTTCACGGAGGTTCTACTATTCCCCAACAATTGATAAGATCAACATTTCTAACTCTTGATAAAACAGCCGAGAGAAAGATCAAAGAGATTGTTTTAGCTTTAGAATTAAACAGACGCTATCCAAAAGATAAGATTCTTGAATGGTATTTAAATCAAGTTCCTTTTGGCCAAAATGCCTATGGAGTAGAATCAGCCAGTCAAACCTATTTTAACAAATCTGCTTCTGAAATCTCTTTATCTGAATCAGCAATATTAGCAGCTTTAATCCAAGCACCATCAAGACTGTCGCCTTATGGAATAAACAAAGACCAGCTTATGATTAGAAAAGATTATATACTAGACAGGATGAATAGTGAAGGATTCATAAATAAAGAAACAGCCTCTTCAACAAAGAGTGAAGAAATAGTTTTTGTTGAAAAATCTGTTCGAATCAAAGCCCCTTATTTTACTCTTTGGGTTAAACAACAATTAGAAGAAAATTATGGCGAAAATTATTTAAGAAGAATGGGGTTAAAAGTTTACACTTCTTTAGATTGGGAAATACAGCAAGATGTCGAAGAAATCACAAAACAAGGCATTGAACTAAATAAAGCATTCAATGCCCATAATGCAGGTGTAATAGTAATCAATCCTAAAAATGGCCATGTATTGGCAATGGCAATAGGAACAGGAGATTATAACGAAGATTCTTTCCCAGAAGGCTGCACTTCAGGCAAAGACTGTTTATTTGATCCAAAATTCAATGTTGTGGTAGGAACACAAAGAAATCCTGGCAGACAGCCTGGTTCAGCTTTTAAACCATTTGTTTACGCAACTGCTTTTAAACAAGGTTATGATGATACTAATACTGTTATTGACGAGAAAACTAATTTTGGAATGTGGGGGGATGAAGAATATATTCCTCAAAACTATGATGAACTATTCAGAGGCGAAGTTACTTTGAGACAATCTTTAGCTCAATCATTAAATGTGCCTTCAGTAAAAGTTCTATTAGATTTAGCAGGATTAGAGAACAGTATCAAAACTGCACAAAGCCTAGGGATAAATACCCTAACACCTCCTTATGGCCCTTCAATAGTACTTGGCGGTTGGGAAGTCAAACTAATTGAATTGACTTCAGCCTTTGGAGTATTTGCAAATGATGGACTAAAAGTTCCGCCAGTTTCAATTCTAAAAATTGAAGATTCAAAAGGAAACATTATTGAAGAAAATAAAAAAACCCCTCAAAGGGTTTTAGAAACTCAACCAGCCCGGCTAATAAATGATATTTTATCAGACAACCAAGCTCGCTCTCCCATGTTTGGTTCTTCTTCTCTTCTATACTTTAGAGATTTTGATGTTGCTGCTAAAACTGGAACAACACAGAATTTTCGTGATGCCTGGACAATAGGATATAATCCAAATGTAGTTATTGGTGTTTGGGTAGGAAACAATAACAATGAATCAATGGAAGAAGAACCAGGAGTTGTACTTGCTGGCCCAATATTTTACAGAATAATGAATAATCTATTGTTAAAATTCCCAAAGCAAGATTTTCAAAAACCAGAAATGCCCCAAGAGGATCTTACGCAGATTTAATTGGCATTATGATATAAAGATAATCTTCTTCTCCTTCTGATTTTAAAGCTGCGGGTCCGTCTTCATTAGTTAATTCAAAAGTTAATTTGTCTTTTTTAATTTCAGTAATACCGTCAATTAAAAATCTGTGGTTAAAAGAAACCGAAACATCATCTCCTTTAATATCGCCAACAAAAAAACTTTTATACTCGCCTAAATCAGGACTCTGGCTTAAAACTTCAACTTTATTGGTTTTAGGATTAATTCTTAGTTTTACTTCATTAATTTTTCCGCTGAAAAGACTTGCGCTTTTAATTTGATTTAAAAGTTCTTTTCTCTGTATTTTCACTTCAGTTTTATACTTTTTAGGAATTATTTCTTGGTAATTAGGATATTCTCCGCTGATCAATCTTGAAATAAACTGAATCTGAGGATGGTCTGTTTCACTCATCATATATTCAAATGAAATCTGATTTGGAGAAAAAGAAATTTTTAAATCCCCTTGTTTTTCACTAAAAATACTAACCATTTCTTTGGCAGCAGATTGAGGTAAAATCAAAGAATGTTTTTTTGAAAGTTTAGTATCAAAAAATATTTTCTTTTCAGCAAGTCTAAAGCTATCAGTAGCAACCATTTTAATTAAATTATTTTCAAAAATAAAGTAAATGCCAGAAATCTCAGGCCTAGCAGTAGAAGGAGAAGGAACATTTAATATCTGAGATAAAGACTGGCAAAACTTAATATTATCAATAATAACATTTTGACCTTCTTTTATCTGAGGAATAATAGGGAATTCTTCAGGATTAACTCCTTTAATTTTTGTCTTATAATTCTCGCAAGTTAGATCCATAACAAAATTATCCTCACTCAAATCAATAGATTTTTCAGGTAAAAAAGATAGAAAGTTTGAAAGAAATCTTGTTGGAGAACAAACGCTTCCTTGTTTTCCTATTTTAGCCAGCCCCCACCAATTAACAGCTGATTCTAAATTAGTAGTTGATAATTTTAAAAAATTATTCTCTGTTTTAAAAAGAATATTTTGAAGTATTGGCAAGGTTAAAGATTTTTGCGAAATCTTTTCCACAACACCAATACCTTCTTTTAGTTTTTCCTTTAATATAGTTATATTCATATTGTTGTTGTTGTCTTATGATATTAATTATGATTTTTGAATATATTTGAATTGGGGAAAAGTCTGTGGGTTTATTATGGAAACTTCATAGGAAAATTTTTGGATTTCCTAACACTTATTTTTTAATATGATTTTTACAGAACTTTTCCACTATTTAAGCACACATTAAGCGCTGCTTTATTAACTCTATTTCTTCGCCTAAACTTTCGTTTTTATCCACCTCTTTTGTTATTTTTTCATATGCATAAATTGCTGTTGTGTGGTCTTTTCCTCCAAGCCTTCTTCCAATAAATGGAAAAGATGATTTTAACTCTTGTCTTAATAAAAACATAGCAATCTGCCTGGGTTTTACAATCTCTTTTTTTCTTGATTCTGACAGCATGTCTTTTTCTTTTAAATCGTAGAATTCAGCTACAGTTTGAATTATTTTCTTTGCGTTAATAGTATGAGAAGGGGATGAGGTTAAGTTTTTAAGCAGTGATTTGGTAATTTTTAAATCAGCAGCATTATTGTTTAATTTTTGATAAGCAATCAATATATTTAAAGCACCTTCTAATTCTCTAATATTTCTTTGAACTTTTGATGCTATAAAATTAAGAATTTCATCAGAAATATCAATTTCCCTTTCTTGGCATTTTGATTTTAATATCGCAATCCTTGTTTCTGTATCCGGAAAAGAAATATCTGCTATCATTCCTCCTTCAAAACGCGACCTTAGTCTTTCAGCTAATGCTGGGATAGCTTTTGGAGATCTGTCAGAAGAAATAATAATTTGTTTATTCTTCTCATAAAGACTATTAAATGTATAAAAGAATTCTTCCTGAGTTTTTTCTTTCCCTGTTAAAAACTGAATGTCATCTATTATTAAAACATCAATTTTTTGATATTTCGCTTTTAGTCTTTGAGTTTCCCTATTTCTAATTGAAGATATCACCTCAGAAACAAACTTGTCTGTAGGTATGTATTTTACTTTTTTATCTTTGAAATTCTTGATAACTTCATTGCCAATTGATTGAAGTAAATGAGTTTTTCCTAGTCCTACTCCTCCATATACAAAAAATGGATTATATACTTGACCAGGTTTTTTTGTTACTGCCCATCCAGCCGCTTGGGCTAATTCATTAAATGGACCGACAATAAAGTTATCAAAAGTATATCTAGGATTAAGATTTGTATCTCTATCAACTTTAAATTCTTGAAATTCTAATTGACCTGTTTCAATCGAGAAAGGAACATTTTTTTTGATAACTTCTGTTTTTGGCTTCCCAATTTCATATTTTACATCCTTAATCTTTTCATCTAGTCCGCGCAGCACTTTAAAAATGGTTTTATTGTATTTTTGCTCAAGCCATTCTTTCGCAAATGAATTGGGCACAGATACAAATACAGCACCTTCTTTTTTAGAAACAATACGGGTGTCTCCAAACCAGGTTTTAAAACTTGCTTTAGAAATCTGGAGTTGGATTTGAGCCAGTACTGCCTGCCAAAGTTCTTCATCAGTCATAATTATATGTGTAAGGTTAATGTATCATTATAACCATAAGTCAAACGAATGTAAAATAAGTATAAAATTTCAATCTTTGTTTAAAATGTGAGTAAAAACTGGGTAAAAACTGTGGATTTCGTCTTGACAAAAAAGACAATATTATGTTCAATAAATGCAAAGATTCAGTTCAAAATATTGACTTTAACCATCTTAAAAGATAATATAAACGAGATATGTCATTCACTTACAAACCAAAAAAAAGAAAAAGGAAAAAAACACATGGTTTTTTGAAAAGAACCAAAACTCCGTCAGGCAAAAAGATTTTGAAAAGGAGAAGAAAGAAAGGCCGTAAAAAACTTACTGTTTAATAAAATGTTAGCTAGATTAAACCGTTTGAAAAAGAAAAAGGATTTTGAAAAAGTGTTTAAGCAAGGAAAAGGTTCAAAGCAGGATTTTTTAGCTCTTAAATTTGACAAGAATAACTTGAAAAATTCTAGATTTGGATTTGTAGTATCAGCTAAAGTTTCTAAAAAAGCTGTTATAAGGAATAAGATAAAAAGAAGACTTCGTGAATCAGTAAGATTGAGATTAGATAATATTAAAAAAGGATTTGACATTGTATTTGTAACTTTTGAAAAAATTAAAGAAAAAGATTTTGAACAAATAAACAGCTTAGTTGAAAAAATATTAAAAAAATCAAAGCTTTTAATATAACATGAATATTCTTTTGGAAGTTTTTAATAAAGTACTTTATCAACCATTATTTAATGCGCTGGTTTTAATTTATAATTATTTTCCTGGCAATGATTTTGGCATAGCTGTAATTGTTCTAACGGTTTTAATTAGAATAGCTCTTCACCCCTTGATGAGCCAGTCTTTAAAGTCTCAAAGAGTAATGAGTGAGCTTCAGCCAAAAATAAAAGAGGTTCAAAAGAAGTTTAAAGATGACAAACAAAAACAAACTGAAGAATTGTTAAAGATTTATCAAGAGGCAAAAATAAATCCAATAAGCGGATTTTTACCTCTTTTAATCCAATTGCCTCTTTTAATTGCTCTTTATCAGGTTTTTTGGAAAGGACTTGAGCCAGGAGCAATGAGTAGCTTATATGCTTTTGTTCCTAATGCAGGGATAATTAATCCTAGTTTTTTAGGTTTAGTTAATCTTTCTCAAGCCAGTATGCTTTTGGCAATTCTAGCAGGTACCCTTCAATTCTTTCAGGCAAAATCAATGAATCCAAAAATGAAAAAGGCTGGAGATAATAAAGCAAATCAAATTGCAAATATTATGCAAAAACAAATGATGTATTTTCTGCCATTTTTTACAGTTATGATTCTTTTGCGTTTGCCAGCAGCTATTGCTTTGTATTGGATAGCTACCTCTTCGTTTTCAATAATGCAGCAATATTTTGTAAATAAAAACTATGTTGAGTCCCAATAATTTAGAGACAATTAAACAAGTTACCAAAGAGTTTTTTGAAAAAACCACATTTGATGTGGAAATCCAGTTTTTGCCGCAGCAAGATCTAATTGTTCCAATTAATTTAAAAAGTGATGAACCTAAAATTTTAATTGGAGAAGGGGGACAAACTTTAGTTGAAATCCAGAGATTATTAAAGTCAATTTTGAGAAGGCAAATTGACCAGGAATTCTATATTGACCTGGATATTAATGGTTACAAAAAAAAGAAAATAGAGTATTTGAAAGAACTGGCAAAATTAACTGCTGATGATGTTGCTTTAATGAAAGAAGAAAAGATACTGCCTTCTATGCCAGCTTATGAACGCAGAATAATTCATCTGGAATTATCAGAAAGAGCAGATATCGCCACTGATAG
>JANBVL010000005.1 GCA_024238995.1 Patescibacteria group bacterium | reverse complement strand
CGCGGAGGATCTGAAGAATCACCAGAATAACCAGCAAAGACATAACTACCATCAGTAACATCTGAAACATCAGTCACAACTGTTCCGTCTTTAGTCATCACTTGAACAACCACCATGTCAGCATTTGTAACAGTTAATGCAATAGTAGGGTTTTGAGCATCAAAATCAACTGTTATTGCAGTGTTTTCAAGACCTATTGCATCAGCTATAATATGCCATTGTCTAATTTCTTGAAACCCGAAATTCAAAACTCGGAATTCTTGAAAAACAAGTGGCCCTAAAGAATAAAGATAAGGACTAACATTTGGAGCATTAAAGATGTATTTAAGTGTAAGTTCTTCATTTTGCCTTAAAACAACATCCTGCCAAATTAATGTTTTTTCTCCGCTTTCAGTTTCTTGTACCTCATAATTTGTATCTTGTGGTCTTACATCAAAAGAAATAGGCACTTTTTCAATGATTTTTCCTTTAAAATCTTGATTTGCCTTAATTTTTAAGCTCACTTCATAATCAGCTGGTGGATAAATTCTAGTTGGTCCAACCCTTTCCACATCAAAAGCTACCCAATTTCTAACTTCAAAAAAATCAGTAATTTCATAGTTATTATCTAGGCTTCGAAGACTTATTTGATAAATTCCAGTCTCATTTACTTGATAATGGGCAAAATAATCTGGTTTATCAGTTACATTATTTAATCCGCAATCACCTGATTTTTCTATTGTTGGATAAATTACTTTAGAACTGGGAGTAATAATAGTTAAAATCAAATCAGCATCGCAAACCGTATCATACCTCTGTTCATCTAAAACTGCCATCTGAAAATAAACTATATCATTTGGCAAGAAAACTGACTTATTTATATTAATGGCTAAAACTCCATAGCCAACCCCCGCATTTTTTTCTTCTTTTGGGTCGAGGTTAGAAAACATTGAGTCACCAACAGAAGCGCTGATATTTGTTTCAGGTTTTTCTTTTAAGTCTTCAGAAGAATTATTAGTTAAAATTTGTTTAGAAGTGCTAGCTATTAAGGCCTGATTACTGACTGGTAATTCCTTTTTTACCAACAAGAAGCTTATTGGAATAATTGCAAACAACAAGGCACTAGTCATCAAAAATAGAAGCAAAGGCTCAATTGAAATTAAGTTCTTTTTCTTAATAAGACTAGAAAAACTAAATTTGTAGGTTTGAAAGTATTCTTTAAAAACTAAAGCAATTCTTTCTTTTGTTCTTCTCCTGGCATAGACGATTATTCGCTGAAATCTAATTTTAAAAAGCTTGAAATCTGTTTTAAATTTAAATAATTTTAAGCTTATATTTCTAAAAGTAAACAGCAACAACTCACGTCCATAACGCACTCTGTCTGTTAATGATCTATAAATTTTAAGAACCTTTCTTTTTTGTTTTAAAAATATTTTTTTATTTTGTTTTTTTATTTCTTTTTCTATTTTTATTTTTTCTTTTATTAATTTTCTTTCGTATTTATTAAATTCATGATTTATAATTCTTGTTTTTTTATTGATAAATCGCACTGTCAAAACTTTTTGTTTTAACAAATATTTGTTAGAAATTCTTAATATTTTTTGACAATCACAAGCATACTTTTTAGATAGTTTTTTATACTCACGAATAAAACTAAAAAGTGCTTTTTTAGCTTTATTTCTAGCTAAAATGACACTGCGAGGTATCTTTCTAAAAACAGATTTAATAAATAATTTATGCATCTGTTTTTGATACTTTTCCAAAGAATTAAAAAAGTCTAACGTGTTATCTCCAATTGAATTAAACAAGTTGATAAAAACCTGTTTTTCATCACTATAAATTTCAACAAATAATTTTTTATTTTTTATTAAATATTTTTTAATTTGTTTATTTAATTTATTTTTTATTTTATTTTTTTCTTTTTTAAATGAAAATAAATATAAAAATAAATGTTCTTTAAGTATTTTTTTCTTTGTTTCGAACTCAGAAAAGATAACTTTTTTCTGCTTATTAAAAAAAGAAATTCCCAAGTATTTTCCTTGGGATGAGTATTTCAACGCTTTTTTATATAAGCTATATGAATCTTTTACCTTTGCTTCGTGTCTTTGATATTTTCGCTCAATTATTCTCTTTTTTTTCTTAATAAATTGAGTTAGAGAAATTACTTCTAATGATGCTTTTCTAGCAATCACTTTTTGTCTCTTTTTTAAGAGTTTTTTATACTTAACGCAATACCTTTGAAACACTACTAAAAACACTCTTGCTTTTTCCACAGACCACATCTTAAATTCTGCCAAAATTGTTTTCCTTTTTTGAACCATATCAAAGCTCTAGCCGCGTTTATGGCCAGATTAATTTATTATATAAGAATAAGGCAGAATACGCCTGTGGATAAGTAAAATATTGTCTGAAAGTGGCAATTATTTCCTTCAGACAAATAAATTTTAAAAGTAGTTATTTTGAATCCTCTAAACTAATGCTGTAGTTATTTTAAATCCTCTAGCTAAGACTATCGAAAATCTTGCCAGTGATATTGTTTACCTGTTTTATGTTTTTATTGCCGACAAAAATTTCATGCTCTTTTTCCTCTGCGATAATTTTTAAATTTTGACAAAATCCATCTACTGCTATTGGATTAGAATAATTTTTTTGAGTCCAAAAAAAAATATTAACAATTACAGTTTTGTAAATTTCAAGCAATTGATCATTTGTCAAAAAATAGTTTTCTGATTTTTCTGTTTCAATAACTTTACCAATATCTAACAATACAAAACCATCAGTATTAATTTTCAAAATATTCCATCCCCAAGAAGTGTGGCACGACCCCATTGATAGTTAATTTCTAAATCTTGAAGAAAAGTTTTTGGCATTACAAAAAAGTTTTTAAAAAACAAAACAAAAGTTACTATAATAATTAAAAAAATATTGGAAACAGTTCTTTTTTCATGGAATTAATGCTTTAATTCTTAATAAACCTTATAAAAGATTAGCTTTATTTGTTTTTTACTGGAACAATCAAAATGCTTATAAAATAAGCAATAATTCCTGGTACAAAACCAGTAAAAACTGTTGCTAAAATCCAAACAATTCTAAGTATCACGGGATCAATGTCAAAGTACTCACCAACCCCACCTATCACTCCAGCAAAGATTTTATTTTTGTTGCTTTTGTATAATTTTTTCATAATGTTTTAATTATTTATTTTTCTAATAAAGATCTAAATACTTTTCTAATATAAATAATAATCCTATGCTTGAAATAACAAATGATGACTAAAAGAATAACAAAAATTATAAAAACTAATTTTGTGGAGAATAAGAGATGATTAGATTAAAAACAAAAGCGCTCTCAGTATGAGAGTGCTTTTATTTTATAATGTTACGCTCGATTGACGTTTGTAGCTTGAGGTCCTTTTTCACCCTCGGTTACTTCAAATGTCACTTTGTCACCTTCTTTGAGATCATTGAACTCTACGTTCTTAAGCTCGTTTGAGTGAAAAAAGAGATCTTTTTCCTCTCCTTCGCGCTTAATGAACCCAAATCCTCGGTCAGTAAGTCGAGCAATTGTTCCTTCTTCCATAGAATTTATAATAAATAATAAATAATGTTCAAAAATAGAATACCGCAAAACAAAACCCGACTACGTTTCTCTTACAGTTCTTATTTGATTTAGCATTATGTCATCTGTATAATTTTATGTCAATACTTGGTTCCGGGGATGGTACAATATTAGAACTTGGTTTCGGGAAAGATTTCCCATCATCAAGCCGATTAGGTTATTAAAATTGCACCCACAAACATTAAAATAATCGCTAAAAGTTTTAAAAATATCCAAACTCTTTTATCAGTGATTTTAATAACGTTATTTTCTAAATGCTCTGCCTCTATAACCGCGCGACCGTGATCTATACCTATTCTGACTTCCACGACCTCGCTGAGTAGATCGCTTTCGTTCCGGAGTACGAGACTGTTCTACACGAGAAGTTCTTTCTTTCTCCGCTGGAAACGATGGAAGAGATAGCACAGGCAGTGATTTACGAATCAGCTGTTCAATCTTTCTAACACTAGCTTTTTCAGACGGCGTAACAAAAGAAATCGCTTTTCCAGAACGACCAGCCCGTCCGGTTCTACCAATACGATGGACATAATCTCCTGAATTACTCGGAAGATCAAAATTAATAATTAATGAAATGTCTTTCACATCAATACCACGAGCAGCAATATCTGTTGCAACCATTACACGAAACTTCTTTTCTGAAAATCCTTCAAGTGCTGTCTTTCGTTGCGCTTGAGAACGGTTGGAATGAATTTCAGTTGCCGTGTGACCCATGTTGCGAATATCACGCGCAATACGTTTTGCCCCATATTTGGTTCGTGAAAAAATAAGCGTCTTGTCGCTCTGATGCCGTTGTAAAAGAGAACTAAGCAAGCGCATCTTATTATTTTTTGTGACGACAAACAATTCTTGTTCTATATTTTCCGCTAATGTTCCTTGCGGAGCAATTTCAATTCTAAGCGGCAATTTCATAAAAGTGCTCGCAAGCAATGAAATGGATTTCGGCATAGTTGCAGAAAACAACATTGTTTGCCGCTCCTTTGGTGCAGTTTGTAAAATTCGTTTAATTTGAGGCAAAAAACCAATATCAAGCATGCGATCCGCTTCGTCGAGAGTAATGACATTTACTTGATCAAGTGCATAAGCTTTTTGATTCATTAAATCAATTAAACGTCCTGGAGTAGCAATAACAATATGAGGATTGCGTTTTAAGGCCTTTATTTGTGCATATTTAGGAATTCCTCCAATAACTACTGCAGAACGTAGTCCCAATGGAGCACCGATACTCTTCAATGCTCGCTCTACCTGAAGCGCAAGTTCACGTGTTGGAACGAGAATCAATCCTTGTCCCTTATAACGTGAAATACGCTGAATCATTGGAATGCCAAAAGCCAACGTCTTTCCGGTTCCGGTTTGGGCAATACCAACGACGTCTTTTCCTCTCAAAGCACCTGGAATAACCTGATGCTGAATTGGTGTGGGAATATCGAATCCTTTTTCCGTGAGTACCACAAGAAACTCTTCTTCTATTCCAAGATCGTGAAAACGACCAATAAGTTGTTTTGATTGTGTCATAAAAATAATATGTAACCCAATATCCTTCAGGGTCACAATGACACAAAAAGAGTCGAGTCACTTGGAGGAATCCCTCCAAGTATAAATTAATAACTTATTATGCCAAAAAACTATATTCTGTCAAGTTTCTTGCCTTTATTTTACCAAAAAATCGCTTCTAGGGCGATTTTAAACGGCTCCCCTACAGGACGCGTTTAGAACTATAAATTGGGATAAAATCAGGAAAGAAATAGAGAGTTTAAGATTTCTCCTAGTAAAATTTAAACAAAAAAGTTTTAAACATCCCTGATTCTCTTTTTATCTCTTGACAATAACTCATGGTTTGCCATACTAATAATAGAATACATACGAAAAAGCACCTTTTAAGGTTTCGTCCTTACGCGGTGCTTTTTCATTTTATACTCAAGTCTTTTGCGTAAATTCCCCATAAAAACAATTTTTTCTTTGGCTGTTTTCTTTAACAGAACCGAACAAGTCTTAATATACGGACTTATTACATATCTAAGCTTGTTGTTTTTGTATAAATATTTAACTAGAGAATAAAAGTCTCCGTCGCTTGTCACGATTATAGCTTTGTTATATTTTTTATAATCAATCATTACCTGTAAAACTAAATCAGCATCCACATTACCCTTTACCCTTCCGTCCCTATCAGGTAATGTCGGCTTGAAAACCAAAACGTAACCAGCTTCTTGTAATGAAGAATATAAATCTTGATTAGCTGGAATATAACCAATAAACAAATAAGCTTTAACTACTTTGTACTTCTCTTTCAAATAAACTCTAAATCGCTTGTAATCTAACTTCCAACCTAAACTTTGAATACCTAAATTAAGGTTTTGACTATCAATAAACGCATAATTGCTTAACTCTTTTTTCATATTTTCTATTTTATCAAAAAACCGCCCCAAAGGCGATTTTTCTTTTATACAATCACATCCAATTATGTGCAATTTTATCCAATTTGGCTCCCCTAGTCGGTCTAGAACTTGGGTTCTAAGTGAAAATTAAAGAGTTTTCTAGGCTATCCCACAATACCTCTCGGTCAGGGCTATTTTAAGCTAAAATGAAACAAATGAGACACCCTATAGGTACAAGAACAACATTGGCAAAATACATGCCTAGTGATACTATTATAAAATACAATTATCTATTATGAACGAAAAAACAATTAATAAACTAATTTTTTCTATAATTATTCTATTATCTTTCGCTTTCTTGGGATTGCTGATACTTTCCTTGGCTGACCACCTGAAAGCCTATTCAGTATCTCGTGATTTTAGCTATCTTAAATTACCACTGGGTGTGTTTTCCCTTTACTTTTTAGGAATATTTTTAAGCTTACTTGTACCAATAAGATTCATTCAAAAATATCTATCAAGGACTCTTTATTACTTTACGGTTCTATTAGGCATTGGTCTCGTGGTCCATTTCATTTTCTTATATATTTCTAATTCCGGTTCTAATGACATATATGGAATTTATTTTGGTGCTTTACTTAGTGCGTTATTTATCTATTTAACAGGATCTGGGTTCTTTCTGACAGGTTTTGTAAGAATGTTTATATATAAAAAAAAGTAGATTGGGAAATTCCCAATCTTTTTATTTATTTAAGGACCGAAAAGTATTTGGTAGTACCAACCCAGATCATTATAGTAATATTCTATGGCCATTACTTGTACTCCGAGCTGACAATGAAATTGAATTTCATTGCCTACTGAATTCTCTGAACGTCCGCCGGACGCCCATTCTGGATTTACTCTTATATACCAAGCAAACCAATCAGCATAACCAGAACTTTGGCCTACCTGCATACCAGCAGTAGTTAAGTAAAGCCTTACGCCATAGCCATATCCTTGACTATAAACCAAGTCATACTCGACTTGGGAAATGTATGGCCGTAGACTACTTGGAATATCCCAAGAGTTGTAACGAACTGCCGAATGCCCAGAAGGCGTAGTGTAGTAAGTTTTTGCCTGAGCTGGCATCACTGTCATACTCATCAATACCACAATAAATAATGGTATTAGTGTTTTCAATATTGTTTGTCTTTTCAAATGATTGACTCCTTATTTTTAGCTACCCTATTGTGTCTATAGGATAGCTGATTTATTTACTAATTATTTTTAGTAAACAGATCGGCTATCCCATAGATTTTCGGTTATTTCCTTAAACTATTTTAAAGTGCTATGACAATAATTATAACGTGCATACTGTGTATGTAAAGTGGAAAACTAAAACACACACCTTTCCTAAGGTTTCTGCCTCAACAGCAGAAATTTGTTTTTCTACACGGGGAAATATCCAATATCCCCAACCCTCTCTAGTAATCTCTCTCCACAAAAAAATTAAAACCCTCTAACAAGGGAGGGCTTAATGCTCCGGGGATGGTACAATATTAGAACTTGGTTTTTAGAGAATTACGGAGTTAAAATGCCTATAATGGGACGGCACTATAACCTGTTTTTTTTCCTTGTTTTTATTGGAAATACAAGCCTGTCATTAATTCTTCAATTCCTTTAACTTCTTAGAAACCTTATTACTATGATTAATACAGGCAGCATGTAAATCTTTTAAAGTGTGCTTAAGTTCTACTGAATCTCCTTCAAACACTTCAAAAAATTTTCTCTCTATAAGAGCGATTTCAAAATAGTAGGCAGTAGATAGAGCGTTCATAATAGTCATTTCAGAAAACTTGGCTTCTGATATTTGTTTTTTTACTTCTTGGGAATATATATTAATTGCTTCAAGGTTAAATCTATTTTCATCAAAATAAAGTGACGAATCTTGTTCTGTTTTTTCCCAAAACCTACGTATCCAAGTAGCATGAGCTATTTCATCTTTTATTAGATCCAACCAGAAATCTTTATAATTTAAAAATTTCTCAGAATATATTTTATAAAGTTCAGCTAATTTTTCTTCGTTTTTTATTAATGCTTTTAATATTTCAATTTGATAGTTTTTCAATTTCATATATTTATTATGACTCTTAGATTATTCTACCAAAAAACCGCCTCCTTGGCGATTTTTAGTGGCTCCGGCGGTAGGACTCGAACCTACAACCTAGAACTTAACAGGTTCCCGCGCTACCATTGCGCCACGCCGGAATGATATATATTAATATAAACTAAATTGTTGGATTTGTGAAGCCTTTTAATATCCTTTTAATTTTTTTAAACCTTGATGTTCTCTAATCTTTTCAAGAGCTTTAGCTTCAATCTGACGAATCCTTTCACGTGTAACCCCAAATTCCTGACCAACCTCTTCCAAAGTATGAGTAATTTCATTTTCTAAACCAAATCTTAATGAAAGAATCTTTTGTTCTCTTTCAGTTAAATCAACCAAAATCTCTTTCAATCTCTCTCTCAATAATGCTCTGGCTGCATCTAAAGATGGTGGAATGCTTTTTTTATCTTTAATAAACTCAGCTAAAATTGAATCGTCTTCATCATCACCAACAGGAGTTTCCAAAGAAACAGTTCTCTGAGAAATCTTCATTAAGTGATGAACTTTGGCAACTTCAATCCCCATTTCAGCAGCAACTTCCTCTGGCAAAGGATTTCTCCCCAGGCTTTTTAAAAGCCTTCTTCTTATTTTATTGAATTTAGAAAGAGTTTCAACCATGTGAACAGGAATTCTTATTGTTCTTGATTGATCGGCTAAAGCACGGCTAATTGCTTGCCTTATCCACCAGGTAGCATAAGTTGAAAACTTATAACCTTTTCTCCAATCAAACTTCTCAACAGCTCTGAAAAGCCCTAAATTACCTTCTTGAATCAAATCTAAAATTGTCAAATTAGGAGATCTTCCAATGTATTTTTTTGCAATTGAAACAACTAGTCTTAAATTAGCTCTTGCTAAATGTTTTTTTGCTTCCATGTCCTCTTTCTCAATTCTTTTTGCAAGTTCTTTTTCTTGATCAGCTGTCAAGAAATCAACTCTACCAATTTCTTTTAAATACATTTGAACAGGATCAATCTTTCTTCTTTTTGAATCTGGTTTACTTTTCTCTAATGTTAAAAGTTCTTTTACTTCTTTTATCTCAATACCATTGCCCTCAAGTTCATCATAAAATCTTTCCAAGCCACGAATATCTTTTTGGAAATCTGGGAAAGCATATAAAATCTCAGAAGTAGTGACAAAGCCTCTTTCTTTTCCTTTTTCAATTATTTTCTCAATTTTTTCATGAACAAAGATTTTTTTTGAACTACCCCTGTAAATCACTTTTTTCTTTCTTATTTTCCTTGCTGATTCTTTAAAAGAAACTTTTTTTCTCTTTTTCTTTACTGGCTCTTTTTGTTTAGTTTTTTTAACAATTTTTCTCTTTTTTGTTTTTCTTGTTTTCCTTGCTGGCTTCTTAAAAGAAACCTTTCTGCTTTTTTTTCTTGGCATAGATTAAGTAGTAATGATTTTTTTTGTTAATTTATTAAATTCTTCAGTTAAATTATTAATTCTTTTTGAATCATTGTCCTGCTCTGCCTGTCTTATCTGAAGAGATATCTGATCAAGTTGTTTCTTTAATTCAATTGATTTAATTTTCTTCAAGCAGAACTCAATTTCAGGCAATATGTCATCATCTTCCATTTGCTCTAATTCAGCTTTAAAGGAAAGGGCAGCAAATAAATCAGAAAATTCTTTAGAAATCTTTTTTGGATTTTCAAAATTATTTATAATCTTTTTTGTGCCTTCTGAAAAATATGGGAAAGTTTCCTTGCCAACCACATTTAAATTTTCAGGTTTTTTAAAAAGTAAAGTTATCAACCTTTCTTCTAAAAGCTGTTTGTTATTCTTAACAATCACAGAATTTGAAACTTCAGAAATCTCAATATTTGAATCTTTTTTCTGAATTTTTACTTTTTTAAGCTCTTCTTCAATAAATCTTTCTTTTGTATTCAATTTTTTTGCCAATTCCTGAATCCAATGAGACTGCTCAATTTTATTAACAATGCCTTTGATAACAGGTAAAAGAGTGTTGGATATCTCTCTTTTTCCTTCAGCCTTACTCTCATCAAACTGACTAAGTGCATTTTGAAAATGAAAATCTAAAATAGAAACAGAATTATCAATCATTTTTTTAAAGTCTTTATCATTTTGGGAAAGTATATCGGCAGGATCCTTTCCTTTTGGCATTTTAATAATCTTAATATTAAAACCTCTTGATTGGGCTAAATCTATACCCCTTTTAGTAGCAGCATTTCCAGCGAAATCCATATCAAAAGCAAGTGATAAATTATTTGAATATCTTTTCAAGATTGCCAACTGATAAGGGGTTAAGCTTGTTCCAGAAACAGCAACCATGTTCTCTATTCCTTTTTGATGTCCAATAACTACGTCAACATAGCCTTCTGTTAAAATGCAAAAATCATTTTTCCTGATTTGAACCTTTGACCTATCGAGCCCATAAAGTATTTTACTTTTATCATAAAGCAAGGTATTTGGCGTATTAACATACTTGGCAACGTCCTGTTTTTTCTCTAACACCCTTCCTCCAAAACCAACTACTTGAGAATTCAAATCAAAAACGGGAAACATTATTCTTGATCTGAATCTATCATAATATTTACCTTTATCACTTTTTATTGCCAAACCAACTTTTTCAATTTCTTCTGGTGCATAATTTTTTGAAACTAAAAAATCAAATAATCCCTGCCAAGCATCTGGAGCCCAACCAAGCCTCCATTTCTTGACTGAATCTTCATTTATTTTTCTGTTTAAAAGATATTGATTTGCTTTTTTACCATTTGAGCTTTTTTCAAGCTGTTTTTGATAAAATTTAGTAGCAAGTTCACAAATCTCATAAAGCCTGTGTCTTTTTGTTCTTAACTCTGGTTTTATTGGTTTTAACTCAACTCCTGCTTTTTGGGCTAAAATCTTTAATGCATCACCAAATTCAATTCCTTCTATTTTCATTACAAAATCAAAAATACTATGACCCTCGTTACATCCAAAACAATGCCAAATTTGTCTGGCAGGAGACACAAATAAAGACGGTGTTTTTTCACCATGAAAAGGACAGACTGCTTTATAATTTACGCCAGCTTTTTGCAGTTTAATATAACTGCCAACAACCTCCTTTATATCAAGTTTAGATTTTATTTCTTCAATTGGGGAAGAAAACATAAATTATTGTTTTTTAGAAACTACTGTAACTTTACTATTAGGAATTGAATGAATTGAACCATCTTCAGATTCAATAACTGTTTTTCGCAAAGTAATTTCTTTAACCTTGCCCTCAACACCAGCAACTTTTATTTTTTCTCCAATATAATACTGATTTTCTAATATGATAAACAATCCTGCGATAAAATCTGAGATTATATCTTTTGCTGCCATGCCAACTGCTAAACCCATTACCCCAACGCTAGCTAAAATAGGAGCAATTTCTAATTCAAATTCAGGAAGAATCATCAATAGAGCTACAACCCAGATTATGAATTTAAGCGTTCCTTGAAAAACAGTTATCAAAGTTTCAATACGCATTTTTTTTTCCTGCTCAGAAATGTTGTCTTGAATCTGTTTTTCAATTGTTTTTTTAATAATAGTTCTTGAAAAACGATTTATTAAATTCGCAGCAATTAAAATAAAAACAATTTTTATTCCATGAGCTAAAAACCAAGATGTTAAGTTTTGAATCTCCATATTTTTTTTAATTATTTATCGCTTAATTATTTGATTTCTTTTATCGTCAGCTAATTGATAAAGCCATTCAAAGGGGTTTGATTGCCTAATTTTTTTAGCTAATTTTTTTGCTGATTCTGTTTTTAAACTTTTTTCTGAATGGTTCTGCCATATTTTACGATTTTTTTCATCTTTATAAAAATATTCCTGCTGTAGAACCATTTGATCAAGCAAATCAGCATCTTTAGAAACTACAGCTTCTTTGGTTTTCTGCTCTTCACGTTCTTTTATAATTCCTATCATTTTTTCAGAAATAGGCAATCCCTGCATTTGATCCTTAAATGCTTCCTCTTCCCGTGCATCAATATACTGCTGATTAATAAAATTCGCATCACCTATTCTAGCTTCTGCAACGTCATGAAATAAACACATTTTTAAAACTTTATTCTCATCACACTGCTCAAGATTAGCTAAAATCATACCAATAATGGCAACCCGAAAGCTATGGTCAGAAATATTATCACTCACCTCTTGAATCATCTGACGATGAGAACGCGTTAATCGTCTTAATGTAGCGATTTCAAAAAAGAAATTAGTAATTTTATTATCATCCATATTTTTTAACTAAATACAACATACAAAATACTAATAATGCGGAGAGGACAGGACTCGAACCTGCAAACCCCTTGCGAGGCTCATGCTTTCCAGGCATGTGTCTTACCATTCGACTCACCTCTCCATACTTCATTTTGAAAAATTCCTTTAATCTATCAAGATGATAAGCGTTACTAAATCCAATTTCTCTAGCATATTTAGCTACTTCCTGCTCCCGATATAAATTAACGCTTCTTTTATTCAGTTTTGGTGTAAATCCTAATTGCTCAAGTGTCCTTTGGACGAATATCAAAATTGGCACTGATTTGTTCGTGAAACATAAACCTATATTGAAGCATTTGTGTCCTTGGACTTGGTGTCGATGATAGTAAACTCCACCATCAGTATCAATTAATCCCTTGAGGCAACCTTTCGAAAATTGAATGTCGTTTTGAATCCATAAGGGAACTCCAATCTGTTGTCGAACTTTACTTCCTTTCTTAAGCCCTTTTAATAATAGAAATTCTATTAGGTTTCTGCTGGAAATTGTTACCGTAATATCATTTTTATGCGATCGAGTGTGGTAATAATAGACGGGGGCCTTAATTTTAAATAGTTTTCTTGTCATCTCACTGATGAACATGGAATAATCTTTGCTATGTTTCCTGTTTAATGAAACGATCACTTGATTGTCAGTAATCCCGCCATCTCCTAGAAGAATACCGAAAAATTCTGCCAATTGATATGTCTCTCTGGGTTTGAATATTTTTTTTCTTAAAATTTCTTTTCTTAGATTTAAACGTTTGTTCCTGTGGGCATTTTTCACCGCCGAAGCGCCCTTTCTCCCCGCTTCTTTTGTATTCCAAAAGTTCGGCAAAATTTCATAAGAAGGAATATCTGATTTTCCCTTTACAATCTCGGTACATTTTTTAAAAACTTCTTCGGGTAACGTATATTTTCCCGCTTTCCAATCCGATAAAGAGCGTGGATGAACACCTAAAAACTTTGCTAATTGGGACCAATTGAATTCTAATCTCTTTCTAATATTGTTAAGGAAATCAAATTGTGATTGTTTTTTAAACCTAATCCGAAACATATATCTATTTTATTTGTTATTTATGAGAACAATCAACTTGTTTTAGATAATTCGCTCGTTCGGCGCACCTCTCCCTATTTAGAAGCCTATCATTTTCTTTTAATTTTTCAAACCTTCATTCCTCTTAAAGCTTTTAATCTCTTTTCAACTGGAGGATGAGTGGAAAACAAGCCTGTTAACCAGTTTTTTTCTTTAAAAGGACTAGAAATATATAAGTGAGCAGTAGAACTATCAGCAGTTCTCAGAGGTGTTTTATCGCTAGATATCTTTTCCAAAGCTCTGGCCAATCCTTCAGGATATCTTGTTAAAAGCGCTCCAGACGCATCAGCTAAAAACTCTCTTTTTCTTGAAATTGACAACTGAATCAAAATAGCAATAATTGGCGCCAATATTGCTCCAATTACTCCTAAAACCATAATAACTCCAGCGGAAGAATCCTTACCTCTTTTCCTTCTACTTCCTCCTGAATAAAAACTAATTCTTAAAAACATCCTTGATAATAGTGCTACAATTCCAACCAAAACAACGACCACTGTTCCCAATAACATATCTTTATTCCCAATATGGGCTAACTCATGAGCAATTACTCCTTCAAGTTCAGCTCTTTCTAGCTTTTCCAGCAGTCCACGAGTCACAGCAACAACAGCATGATCATAATCTCTTCCTGTTGCAAAAGCATTGGGCTGGGCTGAATTAATAATATATAGTTTTGGCATAGGAAGCCCTGCAGTAATGGCTAAATTTTCAACAATTCTGTAAAGCTCTGGATTGTCTTTTTTTTGAATTTCTTTTGCACCAGTCATAGACAGCACAATTTTATCTGAAAACCAGAAACTAGCTACGCCTTGGCTTAAACTTAAAACAATCGCAATAATTAAAAATAAATTATTCTCATAATAATAACTAAAAAACCAGCCTAATCCAATAATTAGAATTAAAAACAAAAACAATAAAATCCAAGTCTTGCGAATATTAGAATCCGCATGAGTATATAATGTGGCCATATATTAATTAGAATTTAACTTGCGGAGCTTCTCTTTTTTCTGGCTCTATTAATTCAAAAAGATCCATTTTTTTAAACCCCAAAATGCCAACAATTAGATTCGCAGGAAAAGTTTCAAGTTTAATATTCAAATCCCTGACATTCCCATTATAAAATCTTCTTGATGCCTGTACCTTGTCTTCGGTGTCACGAAGCTCCCTTTGAAGTTCTAAAAAGTTCTGAGATGCTTTTAAATCCGGATAATCCTCTGAAACAGCAAACAAACTCTTTAGTGTCTCAGATAACATGTTTTCAGCTTGACCTTTTTCTTTTATGTCTTTAGCTCCCATTGCCTTTGCCCTTGCATCAGCTATTTTGGTAAAAATCTCTTTTTCATGAGATGCATATCCTTTTACTGTTTCAACTAAATTAGGAATTAAGTTGTATCTTCTTTTAAGCTGAATATCAATATCAGCCCATGCTTCCTGAGCTCTATTTTTAAACTTAACCAGACTATTATATATGCCAACCACCAAAACAAATATTACAGCTAATATCGCCAATATAATTGTAAAAATCATAATTTTTTAATTCATTTAATAAATTTAGCTCGACTGATATTAATTATATCGTAGTTTTTGGTTTAACTAAAGTTTTTAAATGTTATACACAAAAACCCGGGAGAACCCGGGTTTTTGATAAGAATCTTAGTACATTCCTCCCATGCCTCCCATGCCCCCTGGCATTTGAGGCAATGATTGTTTTTTCTCTTCAGGCATTTCACTAATAACTACTTCAGTCGTTAAGAACATTGAGGCTGCTGAACTAGCGTTTTCCAAAGCTAATCTCACAACTTTAGTAGGATCAATAATGCCATCTTCAACCATGTTTACTAATCTACCGGTTATAGCATTATAACCTAACACCCAATCTATTTGGCCAGTTTGTGTTTTTTCTTTTTTCCTGTCTTCAATGTCTTTCAGCACCTTATATAACACAACTTCATCAGTGCCAGTGTTTTTAATTATTTGTCTAAGCGGTGACTGACATGCGCGTCTAACAATATCATGACCAGCAATATAGCCTTCTTTCTCTAAAGCTGAAAGTTTTCCATCCCCGCTAGATTCAGTCAAAGCAGCTGCTACTGCTAATGCCACTCCTCCACCAGGAACAACACCTTCTTCAACTGCTGCTTTAGCAGCACTTAAAGCATCTTCTATTTTGTGCTGCTTAGCTTTTTGCTCAACTTCAGTAGCTGCACCAACTTTAATAACTGCAACGCCACCAGCTAATTTTGCTAATCTTTCTTGAAGCTTTTCTTTATCAAATTCAGAATCAGTAATTTCAATTTCATTTTTAATATTACTAATTCTTGCTTCAATAGCATCTTTCTTGCCTTTTCCCTCAATAATAGTTGTTTTTTCTTTTGTTGCTACAACTTTTCTAGCTGAACCTAAACTTGAAATATCAATGCTTTCAAATTTTAAGCCAACTTCCTCAGAAATAACCTGGGCTCCTGTTAAAGCTGCTATGTCAGCGAGCATTTCTTTTTTCCTATCACCATAACCAGGGGCTTTAATAGCTAAGGTTTTAAATATTCCACGAAGCTTGTTAACTACTAAAGTAGCTAAGGCATCACCTTCAATTTCTTCAGAAATAATAACTAATTCTTTTTTACCTGCCTGACTTACTTTTTCTAAAATAGGAACAATTTCTTGCAGGCTTGAGATTTTTTTATCAGTTACTAAAATATATGGATTTTCATAAATAGCCTCCATTCTGTCTGCATCAGTAATCATATAAGGAGAAATATATCCTTTATCAAACTGCATTCCTTTAACAATTTCTTTTTCCAAACCAAAAGTTTTTGATTCTTCAACTGTAATTACTCCATCCTTTCCAACTTCATCCATAATTTCAGCAATCAAATTACCAATTTCTCCGCTTTCAGCAGAGATTGTTGCTACCTGAGCAATTTCTTGTTTATTTTGTATCTTAATTGAACGTTCCTTTAAAAACTCAACGATTTTACTAACTCTATCTTTAATCCCTTTGTTAATATCAGCTGGAGTAAAACCTGCTTCAACAAGCTTTAATCCTTCTGCAATCATTGCTTGAGCTAATACAACAGCAGTTGTAGTTCCATCACCAACTAAATCATTAGTTTTTTCAGAAACTTCTTTTATGATTTCAGCTCCTAAATTCTCAGTTTTATCTTTAAGTTCAACTTCTTTAGCAATAGTAACGCCATCATTGGTAATAGTAGGAGCTCCAAAGCCTTTATCTAAAACAACATTTCTTCCACCAGGACCTAATGTTACTTTAACAGCATCTGCTAACTGATCTAAACCAGACTTTAGCTTTTTACGAGCTTTTTCTTGATAAATAATTTGTTTTGCCATAATTTTTTAAAAATTTATTATTCTATAACAGCTAAAATATCTTCTTGCTTGGCAATAAGATATTCTTTTCCATCGACTTTAATTTCTTTAATTCCGCTTGAATAATCGGTTTTAAACAAAACTTTTTGTCCAACTTTTATATTCATAGGAATCATTTTATCAACTGAAGTTGTTTTACCAGGACCAACAGCAATAACCTTGCCCTGCTCGGGCTTTTCTTTATCAACTGTATCTGGCAGTAAAATGCCAGATTTAGTTTTTTCTTGCTCTTTAATTGGTTCGATTAAAATATAATCGCTTAATGGTTTAATATTCATGATTATTATAATATTATGTTCATTATCCTTTTAGCAAGCTAGACCTTTGAGTGCTAATTGTTCTCTATCTTAATCAAGCATCCTTTACTTGTCAAGATATCAAAATAGGAAGCAAAAAGTATTCATAAATTAAACTTGCCATGACTAAGTAAAGGTGTATAATAATAAAAACATGGAAAAACTGTTTTGGCACATTGTTGCTGGAATTCTAGCAATATTTTTAGCAGTAAGATTTATTACTGGCGTAGGATTAGAAATTTTACCTGAAAGCAGTTTTTTAGGATTCGATCTTACTCAATACTGGCATATTTTAATTGTAGTAGGAGCTATTTTAGGCTTAATTAATTTTTTTATTAAACCCATTCTCGGTCTGCTTACCCTTCCTTTAAAATTCTTGACACTTGGACTTTTTTCAATAATATTAAATATGGTTGTTATCTGGTTTCTAGATATTTTGTTTTTAGAACTTACAATTACTAATCTCTCATCATTATTTTTAACAACAGTAATTGTTTGGACCACAAGTTTATTTTTAGGATTAAAAAAATGAAACAATATTTATTAATTGCTCAAGGCGTAGTATCTATATTTTTAATTATTTCAATACTATTACAACAAAGAAGCAGTTCTTTGGGTTCTGCTTTTGGAGGAACTGGAGAATTTCACGGTACAAGAAGAGGTGCTGAAAAAAAACTTTTTGGGGTAACAATAATCTTATCAATACTCTTTGTAGTTTTAGCATTGCTAAATCTTATTATTAACTAATGAAATCCTCAGAGTCTTTTAAAAAAAATAAGTGACTATGAGTTATAAATGGCCATCGAAAAACCAGTGGCTTCAATTTTTTAAAACTTTAAATAGAAAAGAAAAAAAGGTGTTTATCTTTTTTAGTTCTTTATTTGTTTTTTCATTTCTATATTTATCAACAACTTTTTATCTTGCCAACACTAAAGTTGTTCCTGCTTTAGGAGGCTCTTACACAGAAGGAGTTGTTGGATTTCCTAGGTTCATAAACCCGGTTTACGCTTCATTATCAAATGCAGATAAAGATTTAACAGAACTAATTTTTTCAGGCCTAATGACTTATGATGAAAATGGAGGCTTAATCATGGATTTAGCGAAAGACTATCAAGTCATTGATAATGGAAGAATTTATGAATTCTACTTAAAAAATGATTTGCTTTGGCAAGACGGACACAAGTTAACTGCTGATGACATAGTTTTTACAATTGAAACTATTCAAAATCCAGACATTAAAAGCCCCCTTCGCTCAATTTGGCTGGGTGTAAAAATAGAAAAAATATCTGATTTGGGAGTACGATTCACTTTAAAAAATAGTTCATCAATTTTCTTGGAAAATTGTACTTTAAAAATAATTCCAAAACATGTTTGGGAAAATGTATCTGCAAAAAACTTTTCATTTAGTCCTAATAATTTAAATCCAATTGGCTCGGGGCCATATAAATTACAAAAATTATCCCAAGACAATGAAGGGAAAATAACTTCAGTGAATTTAATCAAAAATGTCTTATATCATAATCAAGGACCATATATATCAAAGATTTATTTTAAATTTTTTCAACCAGGAGAAGATCTAGTAAATGCCTATAAAAAAGGGGCGATTGAGGGAATGGCTGTGGCTAGTTTTGAGAATGCAATTTCCTGCAGTAATTCATCTAATCAAACACCTTTAAAATGCAAAAATAAAATTCTTTATTCTTTAACCTTGCCGAGATATTTTGCTGTTTTTTTCAATCAAAAAAGATCAGAGGCCTTATCTGATGATGATGTAAGAATGGCTTTAAACTATGGAACAAATAAAAAAGAATTAATTGAAACCTTTTTCTCGGGCTATGGGCAAGAAGTTCATTCCCCTATTCTGCCTCAAATTTATGGCTTTGATGAGCCAAAAGAAATTTATGCATTTGATTTTGAAAAAGCAATAAATGTTTTAGAGCAAGCTGGATTTTCAATGACAGAACAAGGTATAAGGGAAAAAACAATACAGCAACAACCGTCATTTATTTTTAAAAGCACACTTGTTGTTGGTTCCCAAGGAGCTGAGGTAAAAGAGCTCCAAAAATGCCTGTCAAAAGATACTGAAATATATCCAGAAGGAAAAATCACAGGATATTTTGGAAGCCAGACAAAAGCTGCTGTTATTAGATTTCAGGAAAAATATAAACAAGATGTATTAACTCCTTTTGGACTTACTGCTGGAACCGGTGATGTCAAAAGCAAAACAAAGGAAAAATTAAATGAAGTTTGCTTTGAAAAACCACAAGAAAAGCTTTCTTTAGAATTTTCTCTTTATACTGTTGACCAGCCACTAATGGTAAAAATTGCCAGGGCCTTGAAAAAACAATGGAAAGAATTAGGAATCAAAGTTAATATTGAAACTTTTGACCTTAATGCTTTAGAAGAAGATATTTTAAGAAAAAGAGAGTTTGAATCACTTTTATTCGGAGAAGTTTTATCATTAATCGCTGACCCTTTCCCTTTCTGGCATTCATCACAAAAAGGAGAGCTTGGACTAAATTTGGCAAACTATGGAAATGATGATGCTGATAAATTCCTAGAAGCCAACAGACAGCTGCTGGATGAAGAACAAAGAAAAAACCAGCTTGAAGAATTTCAAAATATCTTGATGAAAGATTCACCTGCTTTATTTTTATACAATCCAGACTATCTTTATCTTGTGCCTAGGAAAATCAAAGGTATAAATGAAAAAATAATTGTTGATCCTTCAAAAAGGTTGACTGATTCAGCAAATTGGTTCATAAAAACAAGAAGAGCATGGAAAATTACAGACAACTAATTGAAAATAGAAAGCCTGATATTCGTTATCTTCTTGACATGAAAGAAGTGATTTACGATAAAGAATGGCTCAGCACTGCCTCTAATGATGAGCTTTACTATATGTACCGTAAAGTAAGAAAAGAAAATGATCTTGTAAATCATATCACTGTTATCCCTCCTAGAATGCTAGGTAAAGAACATATTAAAACAAAGGGGCATTATCATTCAGATAAAAAATATGGGGAATTATATCGTGTTTTAGAAGGAAAGGGCTTGTTTTTACTTCAAAGCAAGAATAATGGAACTATTGAAGATGTTTATTGTGTTGAAGCTGAAAAAGGAGAATATATTCCTGTTCTTCCTGGTTACGGTCATATTATGATTAACAATTCTTCAGAAAAGCTGGTGACCATTGACTGGTCAGTAGAACAATGCAAAGGTATTTATGAACCTATTTTAGAAAAACAAGGCGGTTGCTATTATTTTACAAATTCAGGCTGGATAAAAAATGAGAATTATAAAGAGGTTCCTGAATTACGATTTGAAGAGCCACTAGAATTAATGCCAAAAAACTTAAACTTTTTATACGGAATATGAAAATCAAAAAAGCAGTTATTCCAGCTGCTGGCTGGGGAACAAGGTTTTTGCCAGCAACAAAAGCAATACCAAAAGAAATGCTGCCAATAGTTGATAGGCCAATAATACAATATGTTGTTGAAGAAGTAGTAAACTCTGGCATAGAAGATATAGTCATTGTTACTGGTGCCAATAAACGTGCGATTGAAGACCACTTTGACAGACTGCTTGAATTAGAACAGCATTTGCAAAAACAAAATAAATATGAAAAGTTAAGTCAAATTCAAAAAATTGCTCAGCTGGCTAATTTTATCTATATCCGCCAAAAAGGAGACAAGTATGGAAATGCCATTCCTGTTTTATCAGCCGAATCAGTTATTGGAAATGAGCCTTTTGTTGTTTTGTGGGGCGATGAATTTATTGCAGCCAAACCACCCAGACTGGCTCAAATGCTTAAAGCTTATGAAAAGTATAAAGGAATAATGATTTCTGCTGTAAGGATAAAAGAAAAGGAAGATCTTTCCCGTTATGGGATAGCAGATGTTGAAAAAGTTGATGAAAATATTTTTAAAATAAAAAGAATTGTTGAAAAACCAAAGCCAGAAGAAGCGCCATCTAATTTGGCCAGTCATGGAGCATACATTCTGCCGCCAGAGATTTTTGACACAATTAAAAACTTAAAACCTGGCAAAGGAAAAGAATACTGGCTACCGGAAGCTATTAATGAATTAAATAAAAAAGGGGTTCCTGTTTATGCTTGCGAAATAGAAAATGGAAAGTACTATGATACTGGCAATAAGCTTGAATATTTAAAAACAGTAATAGAATTTGCACTTGAAAGAAGTGAATTTTCTGAAGACCTTAAAAAATATCTCAAAACGCTTAATTTATGAAAATTAAAAAAGGTTTTATTTTAGGAGGAGGAGAGGGCACAAGGCTTTATCCTTTAACTCTTGAAATCCCAAAACCTCTTATTCCTGTTGGCAAGCGGCCAGTTATCAGTTATTTAGTTGAACTTTATTTGAAAAATGGAATTGATGATATTAAAATTAATGTTCAGGAAAAACATATTGCAGATTTCTATAAATGGAAAATTACTCATTTTCCAAAAGAAAAAATTGAATTTGTTATTGAAAGTTATCCTTCTGGCACATTTACGCCATTCGTAAAAAAAACAGACCCTAACTGGTTTAACGAAGCAATAGTGATATCAAATGGTGACGAACTAAAAGAAGTAAACATTAAAGAAATGTTTGACTGGCATAAAAAACAAAATGTTTTAGCAACTATTGCATTAGTAAAAGTAAAAAACCCAGAAAGCTATGGGGCAGTAGAAATAAAGGATAATAAAATTATAGAATTTGTTGAAAAGTCCAAAAATCCCTCTTCTAATTACGTTAATTGCGGACTCTATATAATGGAGCCTGAAGTAAGAAATTATTTCCCTGAAAATGCAAAGTTCTCTATGAGTGAAATTGATCTTTTCCCAAAATTAGCTAAGCAGAATAAACTTGCCGGCTATAAATGGGAAGGAAGATGGAATGACACAGGAACTTTCAAGCGCTGGGAAGAAGCTATTAAAAATTGGAGTGAATAATATGAAAACAAATACAATAAAGCTTAAAAAATATCTCAAAACGCTTAATTTATGAAACCTAAAGGTAAACCGGTTAAATGGAGTGACAAAATTGCCTATGCCGTCGGCCTAATAACCACAGATGGAAATTTATCGTCCAACGGCAAAATCTTATCTTTGGTTTCGAAAGACCTCTCTCAAATTGAAACTTTTAGAAAATGTTTGGGATTAAAAAATAAAATTGGTCTGACAAGAAGTGGGTGTGCGAGGAGAAAAGATTATTACCGTGTACAATTTGGAAATGTTATTTTGTATAAATGGTTGCTTGATCTAGGCTTAATGCCAAACAAATCGAAAAGGATTGGGACGTTAAGGATTCCAAATAAATATTTCTTTAATTTCCTACGTGGTCATTTAGATGGAGATGGGCATATCCGTAGATTTCAGGATCCAGTTTACCCAAATAGCCAAAGACTTTATACTGTTTTTCACTCGGCAAGTCTCGTGCACCTGAAATGGCTACAACAAAGAATAGCTTCTTTGTTAAATATACGTGGCTTCATAGAACGGACAACTAGACAGTTTCGCTTAACTTTTGCCAAACGAGACTCTCTTAAACTATTACCAAAGATTTATCCGAATCCGAAAGTACCGCACCTAAGTAGAAAATATAAAATCATTAAAAATTTATTAAAGAGATGAGCCGGGGTGATGAAAATGGAAAACATATACGGTTCAGAACCGTGTGCTCTTTGAGCTTGTGGGTTCAAATCCCACCCTCGGCACTAATTATTATTAAAACTAAAATAAATAAAACTAAAATAAACTCTGATTTTGAGTTTTGATATTAATTTAAAAAATTATGCAAAAAACAACTAAAAAAATGGTGACAAGAAGAATTGAAAATGATTTAAGAATTATTCCTTTAGGAGGAATGGGTGAAGTAGGAAGAAATATGATGCTTTTAGAATATAAAAAAAACATCCTAATAATTGATGTTGGTTTGAGATTTCCAGGGGAAGACATGCCAGGGATTGACTATATTATTCCCAATATTGATTACCTTAAAAAAAGAAAGAAAGATATTGTGGGCATTGTATTTACTCATGGTCATTATGACCACATAGGCGCATTCCCATATATTATTGAACATATTTATAGGAAGAATTTAAAAATCTTTGCCAGTCCTCTAACAAGAGGAATAATTCTAAAAAGGCAAGAAGAATTTGTGGGCCACCCAAAGATTAAAATTGATGAGGCTAAAAACGGACTTAAAATTAGATTAGGTGATTTTAAGGTTGAGTTTTTCAGGCAAAACCACAATATTCCTGACAATTTAGGATTGTTTATTGAAACGCCAGTTGGAAGCATTATACATACTTCTGATTTTAAATTTGACCCTCATCCAATGAATGATCTGCCAACTGATTTTGAAAAATTAAAAAGCTTTGGCAAAAGAAATGTGCTTCTTTTAATGTCTGACTCAACAGGAGCTGAAGATGAAGGTCATTCCTTATCAGAAAAAGAAATCTCTGAAAACTTAGAAGAGATTTTTGAAATTGCAAAAGGAAGAATAATTTCTGCAACTTTTGCCTCTTTAATAAACAGAATTCAGCAAATTATTGCTATTTCGGAAAAACATAAAAGAAAAGTTGCTATTGAAGGCTATTCAATGAAAACTAATATTGAAATTGCAAAACAACTTGGTTATGTTAGGGCGAAAAAAGGAACATTTATTAGTTCCAAACAAATTAAAGACTATCCTGACAATAGAGTTACAGTGTTGTGCACTGGAGCTCAGGGAGAAGCAAGGGCAGCGCTGATGAGAATTGCAAACAAAGAACATCGTCATATAAAAATCAAAAAAAATGATACAGTTGTGTTTTCAAGTTCAGTTATCCCAGGAAATGAAAGAACAGTTCAAATTGTTAAAGATGAAATATTAAGGCAGGGCGCTAAAGTATATCATTATAAGATGATGGATATTCATGCTGGAGGTCATGGAAAAAAACAAGAGCTAAAAGAAATGCTTGAGATGACAAAACCAAAATTCCTTTTCCCCATTCATGGACAACACTCAATGTTAATCTCTCATGCTGAACTAGCAAAAGAAATGGGCATGCTTGAAAAAAATATTGTTTTGCCTGAAAATGGACAAATTATTAAATTAACTCCAAACACAATAAGTCTTGAAAAAGAACGAGTTGCTTCTAATTATGTAATGGTTGATGGTTTGGGTGTTGGAGATGTTGGTGAAATTGTTTTAAGAGACAGACAGATGCTGGCAACAGATGGAATGTTTGTATTAATTGCTATTGTTGACAGACAGACTGGAAAAGTCATAGGTTCTCCTGATATAATATCAAGAGGGTTTGTATATCTAAGAGAATCCAAGCAGCTGCTCAAAGAAACAAGAAGAAAGATAATCGGCATTATTAACAAAACAACAGGTTCTGGAGGAGCAGTAAACTGGACATATGTTAAAGATGAGCTTAGAAATAAAATAGGCCAGTTTCTTTTCACACATACAAAAAGAAGGCCGATGGTATTGCCAGTAATAATTGAAGTATAAATTTATGAGGATTTTTAGTGGAATCCAACCAAGCGGTACAATGCATATTGGGAATTATTTGGGAGCATTAAAGCAATGGGTTGAGCTTCAAAAAAAAGCTGAATGTATCTTTTGTATTGTTGATCTCCACGCTATTACTGTTCCCTACCAACCAAAAAAACTTCAGGATAATATTTTAGATGTAGCAATATCTTATTTAGCAGCTGGAATTAATCCAGAAAAATCAATTTTATTTATTCAATCAAAAATTAAAGAACACAGCGAATTAGCCTGGCTCCTAAATACAATAACTCCTATGGGAGAATTGCAGCGCATGACTCAATATAAAGATAAATCCAAGCAGTTTAAGGGCTCAGCCGGGGCAGGCCTCATAAACTATCCAGTTCTTATGGCTGCTGATATCTTGCTTTACCAAACTGATATGGTTCCAGTTGGAAAAGATCAAAAACAACACGTTGAGCTTGCTGCAACAATTGCTAAGAAATTCAATGCAAAATTTGGAAAAACCTTTAAAATACCCAAGGCCTATATTCCAAAAACAGGAGCTAAAATAATGTCCTTAAACAATCCAAAGAAGAAAATGTCAAAATCTCTAGGACCAACATCTTACATTGCTCTTTTTGACGAACCAGCAGTTATTAAAAAGAAAATCATGTCTGCATTAACAGATACAGGAAGAAAAATTAAATATGATCCCAAGAAAAAACCAGGCATTTCTAATCTGTTAACTATTTATTCCTTGTTTTCTGACAAGCCAATTAAAAAATTGGAAAAAGATTTCAGTAATAAAGGATATTCTGAATTTAAAAAATCCCTTGTTAATTTACTTACAAACTCTTTGAGACCATTCAGAGAGAAAAGAAAAGAACTCACAAGAAGAAAGGTGTATGTTAAGGAAATTCTCAAGCAAGGAACAAAAAAAGCTCAGAACATTGCTGGCTTAAATATCTCTGATATTAAAAAGAAAATGGGGTTAATTTAAAAATCCTTTCTCCAATCAAAGTCCATGTAATCATATTGATCTATTTTTGTTTTTACAATCTTTTTTATTTTTTCCAGTCCCTCTTTAGTTTTTGCTTCAGCTCTAATTGTTATTAAAGGTTGGGTGTTTGAAGTTCTTATTAAAAACCAGCCGTCTTCAATATATCCTCTTATCCCATCTATATCTATGACCTTATAACACTGCGGCCTAAAATATTCTACTAGCTCTTTAACAAGAGTAAATTTCTTATCTTCTGGACAAGGGATTCTATGCTCTGGTGTTGAGGGATACTTTGGTATCTCTTCCATTAATTGAGACAGTTTTTTATTTGAGTTCGCAACAATCTCTAATACTCTGGCTAATGCATAAAAAGCATCATCAAACTCATACCAATTATCAACCACCCAGTAATGACAACTCATTTCTCCGCAAAGGATTGCATTCTCTTCATGAACTTTATGATCTAACAAGGCGTGGCCTGTTTTCCAAAAAATAGGAATTCCTCCCAATCTCTTTGTTTCTTCAGCAACAATTTCTGAATCTTTTAATTCAATAATAACTTTCCTGCCAAGATGTTTTGGCATTATGTTTCTTACAAGAAGGGTTAAAATCATGTCCCCTAGCCAAATCTGGCCCTTCTCATCCACAAAGCCCACCCTATCTCCATCCCCATCAAATATGATTCCAATATCTGCCTGCTGTTTTTTTACTTGTTCAATTAAATCTTTGTAATGATCTAGTTTGGCAGGATCCATTGCTCCTCTGGGAAAGCTTGAGTCTATTTTACAGGAAAAAGGAATAACTTCATGTCCTAGTTTTTCTAAAAAATCAGGTGCATGAGGAGTTGCATTCCCACAATCAACAACAATTTTTAATTTTTTATTCATTTTTACTCTTTTCTGAACTTCTCCAAAATATGCAGGAACAACATCAAGAGATTTTATACTGCCTTTGCCAGTTTTAAATTTTTCTGATATTAGGATATTCTTTACTTTTTGTATTTCATCTCCAACTATTGCGTTTAAACCGTGGCAAAGCTTTAAGCCATTCCAATCAGCTGGATTATGACTTGCAGTGATCATAGCACCTCCGTCTATTTTGTAGTGTTGACGAGCAAAATAAAGAAATGATGTAACAATAAGGCCGATATCAACAACATTACAACCGCAAGAGATTAGCCCTTGAATCATGGCCCTCTTATATTCTTCTGATGTGGCTCTGGAATCTCTGCCTACTAAAACATCTTTAACACCTCTTTCTAAAAGATAAGTTCCAAAAGCTTTTCCAAGCAAATTAATAATATTAGGGTTTAAATCCTTGCCTACCACTCCTCTGATATCATATTCTCTGAAAATTTCTTCGTTTATCATATTGATAGTAAATGTTGATTTTGAAGCAATTTTATTATATCATTGGCCTATGAGCTTCTCAATAGGAATCATTGGGCTGCCAAATGTTGGTAAATCTACTCTTTTTAAAGCATTAACTAAAAAAGAAGTAAAGATTGCTCCCAGACCATTCACTACAATTGAACCAAACCTAGGAAAAGTTTCTGTTCCAGATAATAGACTGATTCAGATAAGTGAGATTATTAAGCCAGAAAAAACCACTCCTACCACAATTGAGTTTGTTGATATTGCAGGGCTTGTAAAAGAAGCGCACAAGGGCCAGGGTTTGGGAAATCAATTTTTAGCACAAATAAGGGAGTGCGATGCGATTTTACAAGTAGTAAGGGCTTTTGAAAATCCTGAAGTTGAAAATGTTCTAGGACAAATTGATCCTTTAAAAGAAATTGAAGTTGTAAATATTGAACTACTGATGAAAGATTTAGAAACCTTAGAAAGCTCAATCTCAAAACTTGAGAAAAAAAGACAAGAAGTTAAAAAAATTAAAATTTTAAAAAAAATAAAAGAGCAGGCTGATAAAGGAAAGCTTATTTCAGAAATTGAACTAATAGAAGAAGAAAAAGCTATAATAAAAGATTACAGGATGCTGACAAATAAACCAGTTTTCTATATTCTAAACACTGATGACAAAACCAATTTTGAACATATACAAGACAGGCATCTAATGATAAATTTAAAAGACGAAGAAGGTATTTTGGAATTATCAAAAAAAGAAAAAAAAGAACTTAATTTAGAATCCCAGCTTGATAAATTAATCCTGGCTTGCTATGATATTTTGAGTCTGATTACTTTTTTTACAGTAGCTGGCGGGAAAGAAGTAAAAGCCTGGACAATAGTTAAAAATTCAAAAATCCCAGAAGCTGGAGGAGTGGTTCATTCAGATTTTGAAAATAAATTTATTAGGGCAGAATTAATTGACTGGAATGAACTTGTTTCTATTGGCTCCTGGCAAAAAGCAAGAGAAAAAGGATTAATAAAAATAGTTGGCAAGGACCATATTATCAGTAATGGTGATATTATTGAATTTAAAATATAGCCACGAATAATTACAAATTAACGCGAATAAATCATAAAAAAATATGCAATTATATCAACTTGATTATTTGATTTCTCCCCAACTTTCAGAGCAAGATGCTAAGAACATAGGAGAGAAAATAAAGTCTTTAGTGAAAAAAGAAGGCGGTTTTATTAAAAAAACAGAGATTTTAAATAGACAGGTTTTAGCTTATGAAATTAAAAATTCCACTGAAGCATTTTTAACCGGTTTAAGTTTTAATTTAGAACCAGAAAAATTAAAAATTATTAAAGATGAACTAACATCAGAAAAAAACATTATAAGGCATTTAATGTTTAAGAAAATTATTGTAAGAACTAAGCCCGTACGAAAAAGGACGACCAAACCCTTAAAAGAAGTTAAAGGCGTTGAGCTTAAACCAAAACAAAAGGTCGAATTAAAAGAAATTGAAAAAAAATTAGAAGAGATATTAGGCGATCAATAAGATCTCTAATCGTTATGAATTTAAATAAAATATTTTTAATAGGCAGACTAACTCGCGATCCAGAATTAAAGACTCTTCCTTCAGGAAATCAAGTTGCTAATTTCGGACTTGCCACTGACATTTTTTACACTGACAAATCAGGCCAAAAACAACAACAGGCAGAGTTTCATAATATTGTTTTATTCGGCAGATTAGCTGAAATTGCTTCCCAGTATTTAACAAAAGGCTCTTTAGCTTTTTTAGAAGGAAGGGTTAAAACCAGAAGCTGGGAAGATTCATCTGGTAATAAAAAATATAGAACTGAAATCATAGGTGAACGCTTGCAGTTAGGGCCAAAAAGCGCATCCCAGGCAACGTCTGCACCTCAGCAGCCCAGTCAACAACCCAAACAAGCCACCAAAGATATAAAATCAGAAGACATTCCAGTTATTGAAGAAAACGAAGGAGAAATTGATGTATCTCAAATCCCCTTTTGAGTTGATAAAAACTCTTAAAAAGTCTATAATGAAGTAATAGATAAATGAGCTTTTTTTTTATTTATCATATCTTTTGAGTGTTCACTATTTAAGTAAATTAATTATAGGAATTATGGCCTATAAATACAACGAGAAAGAGCGGCAAAACAAAAAAGAGTATTATCAAAAGAACAAAGAAAGGATACAAAAAAGAATGCAATTGTATAGTAAGAAATGGTATCAAAAGAATAAAGAAAAAGTACGACTACAACACAAAGAATATTATCAAAAGAATAGAGAAAAGAGAACGCGATATCATGAAGAGTGGTATCAAAGGAATAGAGAGAAAAGATTGCAACAATGTAAAAAATATTATCAGAAAAATAGAGAAAAGATACAATGGCGTCAGAGAAAGTACAGCCGAGAAAATAAAGAAAAAATATTGCGATATAAAGGGAAGTGGCAAAAATATAAAAGAAAGACAGATCCAAAATATCGTCTTAATGAAAATATAGGTACAGCTATTTGGGTTTCTTTAAAAGATAAAAAGGCTGGACGAAAATGGGAAACTTTAGTCGATTTTGCTTTAAAAGAATTAATAGAATGTTTAGAAAGACAATTTGACAATAAAATGAATTGGGATAATTATGGAAGCTATTGGGTAATTGATCATGTGAAACCAAAGAGTTTGTTCAATTATATCTCTCCAGACGATTTAGAATTTAAACAATGTTGGGATTTGAAAAATCTGCAACCATTAGAAAAAATAGAAAATATTAAAAAGGGAAATCATTATATTAGTTAATCTAGAAAAATTTATTTTGCAAAAGAAAAAACACTATGCCTTGTTATTTTTGTCAGAGAAATATTAAAGAAATTGATTACAAAAACACTAAACTTTTAACAAAGTTTGTTTCTGGTTTAGCAAAAATCAAAGCAAGAAAAAGAACAGAAACATGTTCTTCTCATCAAAGAAGATTATCTCAGGCTATTAAAAGAGCAAGGTTTTTAGGCTTACTTGCATATACAATTAAGTAAAACAGGTTATTTGAGATCAAAACAGACTTTAAAAAAGTTCTGTTTTTATTTTACACCTGTTCAATAATTGCTTTTTTAATCTGCTTTAAGATCTTTGGATTTTCTTTTAAAAACCGTTTGCTAGCTTCCATTCCTCTGCCAAGTTTAATGTCTTGGTATTGAAGGCTAGCGCCTGATCTTTTAACAACTTCATATTTAACGCCAGTATTTATAATATCTGAAACATATGAGATTCCCTCGTTGTAATAAATGTCAAATTCAGCAACCTTAAATGGAGCAGCAACTTTATTTTTAACTATTTTTGCTTTTACTCTATTCCCAATAATATTGTCTCCATGCTTTATCTGAGCACTTCTTCTTAAATTTACTCTAACAGATGCATAAAATTTTAAAGCCAAACCGCCTGGAGTTGTTTCAGGATTGCCAAACATTACTCCTATTTTCATTCTTGTTTGGTTTAAGAAAATAACTACTGTTCTTACTTTTGATTTAGAAATTATCCCAGAAAGTTTTCTTAGCGCCTGACTCATTAATCTTGCCTGAAGACCAATTTGGAATTGTCCCATTTCCCCTGCAATTTCAGCTTCAGGAACTAATGCTGCAACAGAATCCACTACTATTACATCAACTTCTCCTGATTTAACTAAAGTTTCAACAATTTGAAGAGCTTGTTCTCCAGAATCAGGTTGGGAAATCAACAAATCATCAATATTTATTCCAATTTTTTTTGCGTAATCAGGATCTAAAGCATGCTCAGCATCAATAAAAGCTCCAACTCCGCCTTGTTTTTGAGCACTGGCTAAAGCATGAAGCGCCAATGTTGTTTTTCCAGTCATTTCAGAACCATAAATCTCAACTACCCTGCCTTTTGGAAACCCGCCTACACCAAGCGCTAAATCCAACGAAAAAGAACCTGTTGGAATCACTTCAACACTGGAAAATTCAGCAGCTTCGCTAAGCTTCATTATAGAGCCTTCTCCAAACCTTTGCTGAATTTCGCTTAATGCATCACTTAAATCTTTCTTTTCGTTTTTTGTTTTTTCCTTTTTTTCCATATTTATTTTTTAATCATTACTTTTTTAAAATTAATAAGAATAAAGACGGCATACTCTTCTCTTTTTATTATACTATATAGAAATTATACTTGCTCCCATTCTCCTTCTTCATTGTTATCAATATCGTCATCGTCATATTCCCTAGCTTCTTCTACAAGAAAAACTTCTCTGGGTTTTGATCCTTTGCTTGGCCCTACAATTTTATTTCCTTCTAACATATCTATTAACCGAGCAGCTCTTGCATACCCTACTCTTAGTTTCCTCTGGAGAAGTGACGCAGAAGCTCTTTTATTTTCAACAACAATTCTTTTTGCATCTTCATATAAAGAATCATCAAAACCAGAGCTTTCTGAATCTTCTGTTAATTCTACTTCTGTTTGCTCTAGTGCTTTTGTTAAACTATCTTTAACTTCTTCAATTTCTAAATCTGCTGTCTCTGTTAAATATTCTTCTATTTTAGAACTTATCCACTTTGTTATTTTTTTTACTTCTTTTTCTGAAACATATGGGCCTTGAATTCTTTTTGGTTTGATATTCTCATTAGAAATAAAAAGCATATCTCCTAAACCAAGTAATTTTTCAGCCCCGCTAGTATCAAGAACAGTTCTAGAGTCAATCTGTGAAGCAACTTGAAAAGTTACGCGTGATGTTATATTCGCTTTTATTAAACCTGTAATAATCTCGACTGATGGCCTTTGAGTTGCAACTATCAGATGAATCCCAACTGCTCTTGCCATCTGAGCCAGTCTTACTATTGCGCTTTCCACCTCCCTTCCCTTAGCAGCCATTAAGTCAGCTAATTCATCAATTACTACAACAATGTATGGGAGAAGCTCTAACTCGCTGTCTGCTGCTTTTTCATTATAACCGGCAATATTTTTTGAACGTACTTGAGCCAAGGTTTTAAATCGTCTGTCCATTTCTTCTGTTAACCATTTCAGAGCATTAGTTGCTCTTTGAGGGTCAACAATAACCGGACATAAAAGATGAGGAAGCTCGTTGTAAATTATAAACTCAACTCTTTTTGGATCAATTAAAACCAGTCTTAAAGTATCAGGTGAATTTTTATAAAGCAAAGAAATAATCAAGTTATTCAAAAAAATTGTCTTACCTGTTCCTGTTGAACCAGCTACTAATAAATGAGGCATTTTTGCCAAATTGGCATAAATAGAATTGCCAGAAACATTTTTTCCAAAACAAAGCATTAGATTAGAATCATGGTCTTGAAATTTAGAATCTGCAATAAGATTTCTTAAACGGACAAAAGCCCTGACTTCATTCGGCACTTCAATGCCAACTAAACTTTTTCCAGGAATAGGAGCTTCAATCCTTACTGGATGAACAGCTAAGGCTAAAGCTAAATCATTTGACAGAGAAGTAATTTTTGAAAGCTTTATTCCTTCAGCAGGCTTAAAAGAGTATTGAGTGACAGTGGGGCCAATATTAATTTCTGACATTTCTACTGGTATGTCAAAGCTTTCTAATGTTTTTTTAATTACTGCTGAATTAACCTTAATATTACCTGGAGAAGGTTTGCCTTTTGTTAAATCTAGTAAATCCAAAGGAGGTATTTCATAACCACTTGATGCTGGCATTATCTTAGGTTTTTGAGATTTCAAATCTAAAGACTGCTCTTTCTCTTCTTTTTTTGTTTCTTTTTCTTCTTTGATAACTGGTTCAATACTTTTTATTCTAAAAGATGGCGCAAATATTTTTTTAATGAAAGAGGGTTTTTTTTCTTCTTCGTCCTCTTCGTCGTCTTTAACTGATTCTTTTTTAAGTAAATTCCAAAAAATCACTGCTCCAACCACAATGCCTGCAAAAAAAAGAATCTGAGTTACCCATAAGCCAAATAATTTAAGCAAGGGCCAGGTTAAAATATGCCCCAACCAGCCCCCTTCCCTTATTCCAGGGCTCAATCTTTCAAGCATGCCAGAAACTCCTACTACAAGTGCAATAATTGCTAAAAGCGAAGGTCTTAAAACCTCTTTATAGCCAGCAGAGAAAAAAGACAGTCCCATTAAAAGAAAGAGCAAAGGAAGAATAAAAACAGTTTTTCCTATTAAGAAATTAAAGCTTGTAAAAAGAAACTGTCCTGCTATGCCTGCTTTGCTGAAATAACTAAGAATAAAAAGCAAAGCTAAAACAAAAGACACTATGCCCAATATGTGTCTTTGTGTTTCTTCTGGCAAAGAAAAATCTAGCTCTGGTAGAAACTTCTTATTCTTTTTATTTTTTCTTCTTTTTCTTGCCATTAATAAAGTAAGATTAACGACTTAATTAAATATCTTAACCATTATATATTCATTCAGTTACTTTTTAAAGCCGGTCCCAACTGGTATCAATTTACCAATAATGACATTTTCTTTCAAGCCTCTTAATCTATCTTCCTTTCCTTCAATGGCTGCTTTTATCAAAACACGGGAAGTTTCTTGAAATGATGCTGCAGACAAGAACGAATCAGTGGTTAATGCTACTTTTGAAATTCCTAATAGAACAGGGCTGGCTTTGGCAAATTGAAGATTTTTTACTTTTTTAGCTTTTTTCAGTTCTTTTAACCTAATATTCTCTTCAAGAAAGATTGTTTTTTCAACTATCTCTCCAGCAGTAAAATTACTGTCTCCTGAATCTTTAATTTTAACCCTGGAAAACATCTGACTAATAATAACTTCTAAATGCTTATCATGAATTTGAGCACCTTGAGAAAAATAAATCTTCTGAATTTCTTTTACTATGTATCTCCAGGTTCTTTCTCTGTCAGCTAATTTAAATAAATCCTTTATATCTAAACTGCCCTCACAAAGCTGGTCACCTTTTTTAACTGTTTGTCCTGGTTTAACCAAAATAGTTGATTGAGGAACAATCTTATACTCTAAAACGTCTTTTTTCTTGCTTTTTAGTTTTTCACTTTTATTCTTAATTTTTATAATCTTGTCATCTGTAATTTCTATTACCTTGCCGTCAGTTAAAGAAATTTCAGCTTTTCCTGAAGGAATACGAGCTTCAAAAATCTCCTGTACTCTTGGAAGACCGGAAGTAATATCTACTGCACTAGCAACTCCTCCAGTATGAAATGTTCTCAATGTAAGCTGTGTGCCTGGCTCACCAACAGATTGAGCAGCAACAACTCCCACTGCTTCACCTAATTTAATTAATTGATTCTTGCCTAAATCCCAACCATAGCATTTCTGGCAAATTCCCCTAACGCTTTTACAGCTCAGCGGTGAACGCACTTTTATTTTTTCTGTTTTAGATTTTGCAAATTTTTCTGATTTTTCTTTATCAATTATTTCTCCTTTTTTGCAAACCCCTTTAATATTTTCCAGAACAACTCTTCCTAAGACCTTGAACTTAATATCTTGGCCAATTTGATTAGAATCTTCTTTAAAAATATCAATGCCATTTTTATCTTTACAATCTGATTCTGAAACAATCACCTCGTGAGCAACGTCAACAAGTCTTCTTGTTAAATAACCTGCAGTTGAGGTTCTTAATGCTGTATCAGCTGTCCCTTTTCTTGCTCCATGAGTAGCAATAAAATACTCTAACACAGAAAATCCTTCTTTGTATGAACTTTTAATTGGCAGTTCAATAATTTCACCCACTGGATTAATTACCAATCCTTTCATGCCAGACATCTGAACAATCTGAGACCAAGAACCCTTGGCGCCTGCATTTATCATTTGAAAGACAGGACTTTTGCGAGGCAAGGCATTTCTTACTTCTTTCTCTAAGTCTAATTTTGCCTTGCTCCAAATTCCTGTTATTTTTCCAGATCTTTCTTCCGGAGCAAGTAATCCTTTTTTAAAATAATTCTCAACCTCTTGCTCCTGCTTGTGCGCTGCTTCTATTATTTCGCTTTTTCCTTTTGGAAGAACTAAATCCTCCATTCCCCAGGTAATGCCAGATAAAGTAGAATATTCAAAGCCTAATTTTTTAATTTTATCCAAAGTTTCTTCAACAACTTCATTTGAATATTTATCAATAATTTCCCCAATAATTTCTTTTAAATCCTTAATAGTAATTAATTTGTTTTGAAAGGAATACTTAGCTGGCAAAGCCTGATTAAGGATAATCCTGCCAACCGAAGTTTCTGTAAAATCATTTGATTTTTTAGAAGTTTTTAATTTTATTTTTGCCTTTAAATCAATATCATCAAAATCATAAGCTAAAATAGCGTCTTTTTCAGTTAAAAATGCCTTACCTTCTCCTTTTAATCCTTCCCAAACATCAGTTAGCCAATAACAACCCAAAACAATATCTTGATATAAAGTTACAACAGGAAGTCCGGTAGCTGGCTTTAAAAGGTTTAAATTGCTTAACATTCTTTCTCTAGCTTCTTTTTGGGAATCTTCAGACAAGGGTACATGAACAGCCATTTGATCTCCATCAAAGTCAGCATTAAAAGCATTACAAACCATTGGATGAATTCTAATAGCCTTTCCTTCAATTAATATCGGGTAAAATGCTTGAATGCCTAATCTGTGAAGAGTTGGCGCTCTGTTTAATAAAATCAACTTGTCTTTTACTTCTTCTTCCAGACATGCCCAAACTTCATCAATTTCTTCATCAATTAATTTGGAAGCTCCTCTGACATTGTAAGCTAATTCTTTTTTAAGCAAACTTTTAATAACAAAAGGTTTGAAAAGCTCTAAAGCCATTCTCTTTGGCAGACCAACTTGGTTTATTCTTAAATCAGGGCCAACAACTATTACTGACCTTCCTGAATAATCAACTCTTTTTCCTAATAAGTTTTGTCTGAACCTGCCTTGTTTTCCTTTTAGAATATCAGCTAAAGATTTTAATAGTCTTCTTCCGCCAGTTGTTGCTTTTGTAGTTGTTCCCCGCCTCATACTGTTATCAACCAAAGAATCAACTGCTTCCTGAAGCATTCTTTTTTCATTTCTAACAATTACTTCTGGCGCTCCGATATCCAGTAGATACTTTAATCTATTATTCCTGTTAATAACGCGTCTATATAAATCATTTAAATCAGAAGAGGCATATCTTCCTCCATCTAATTGAACCATTGGTCTTAAATCTGAAGGCAAGACTGGTAAAACCGTTAAAAACATCCATTCAGGGCGAATGTTCATTCTTTTCATTGCCTGAAAAATTTTTAATCTTCTTAAAAACTTTTTCTTATTTTGAGCGCTGATAGTTTCAAGCTCTCCTTTTAATTTTTTAGTTTCTTTTGATAAATTAATGTTTTGGCAAATTGTTCTTAAAGTTTCTGCTCCTGTTCCTGCTTCAAAAATTTCTCCATATTTAAAGGAAAAGTCACGATATTCAATTTCTGATAAAACCTTTAAGAGAGAAATTGACAGTACTCCTTCCTTGGCTCGATTTCTGGCAGACTTCAATTCTTGAAGTTTCGAGTTAATTGTTTTCTTTGAAATCTTTCTTCCTCTTTTCTTAACTGTTGTTTTTGATTTTGATTTTTTAGTTTGAGCAGAACGAGAATCAGGATTCTCGTGAAGTGAAACTTTTATTTTTTTTATTTTCATCTTGTACTCTTTTTCAACATTCTCCAGCACTTCTTTTTTAGCATTTTCATTAACATCAGTAACAATATATGAAGCAAAATAAACTACTTTTTCTAAATCCTGCATAGAAATATCAAGAATCATTCCTATTCTTGAAGGAATTCCTTTTAAAAACCAGATGTGAGAAACAGGCACTGCTAATTTAATATGTCCCATTCTTTCTCTTCTTACAGAAGACTTTGTAACTTCTACCCCGCACCTGTCACAAACAATTCCTTTGTAGCGGATTCTTTTGTATTTCCCGCAATAACACTGATAATCTTTTTCTGGTCCAAAAATCTTCTGGCAAAATAACCCATCTTTTTCAGCTCTTTGGGTCCTATAGTTTATTGTTTCTGGTTTAGTAACCTCGCCATGACTCCATGATAAAATTTCTTCTGGAGAGGCTATTTTTATCCTTATTGCCTCTAAATTTTCTACTCTCATAACTTTATTTTATTTCTTTTTTGGATTTCTCTTTAATTTCTACATTTAAACCTATTGCTTTTAACTCATTAACCAATAAGTTAAAAGAAGCAGGAAGATTGGGTTCTTTTATTTTTTCTCCTTTTAAAATAGATTCATAAGTATTTGCTCTTCCAATAACATCATCTGATTTTATAGTTAACATTTCTTGCAAACTGTGAGCTGCACCATAACCTTCCAAAGCCCAGACTTCCATCTCTCCAAAACGTTGTCCTCCAAATTGAGCTTTTCCTCCCAAAGGCTGCTGTGTGATTAAAGAATAAGGGCCAATAGATCTCATGTGGATTTTGTCTTCAACCATATGAATAAGCTTCATTATATACATATAACCAACAGTGACTTTTTGGGGGAACATCTTGCCGGTTCTGCCATCATAAAGAGTTGTTTTCCCATTTTCAGCAAGGCCAGCACTTTTAAGCTCTTGTTTAATATCTTCTTCAGTAGCGCCTGAAAAAGAAGGGGTAACAGCATGATATCCAAGTTTTTTAGCTACCCAGCCAAGGTGAGTTTCTAAAACCTGACCCAAATTCATACGGGAAATAACTGTTAAAGGATTAATTATCATGTCAACAGGAGTCCCATCTTCCATAAAAGGCATTTCTTCCACTGGTAAAACCTTGGAAATAACGCCTTTGTTTCCATGACGGCCTGCTAATTTATCACCTGCCCGAACCTTTCTTATTTGGGCAATTTCTACTTCAATTCTTTTAATAACTCCGGGGTCAAGTTTATGACCCAACTCTCTGGAAAAGATTTTAACATCAATAACTCTCCCCCTTTTTCCGTGCTGCATCCTCAGCGATGTATCCTTAACTTCTTTAGCTTTTTCTCCAAAAATTGCCCTTAGCAATCTTTCTTCAGAAGTTAATTCTGCTTCTCCTTTTGGAGAAATTTTTCCAACTAAAATGTCGCTTGGCCCTACTTCAGCTCCAATTCTAACAACCCCTTCTTCATCTAAATCTTTTAATTTTTCCTCTGAAACATTGGGAATGTCAGCTGTTGTTACCTCTGGACCTAATTTAGTTTCTCTTACATCGCAAGTAAAACTATCAATATAAATAGAACTATAAACATCATCTTTCACTAATCTTTCTGAAATAAGTATGGCATCTTCAAAATTTCCTCCGCGCCAAGGAAGAAGAGCAATTAAAACATTTTGACCTAATGCTAGATGACCTTTTGCAATTGCTCCACCGTCTGTTAAAATTTGATCTTTTTTAATCTCCTGCCCTTTTTTAACTATTGGCTTTTGATGGAAACATGTGTATTGGTTTGTTCTGACAAAAGTATTTAAATCATAGTTTTTACTTCCCACTTTAATATGCTTAGCATCAACTTCAGTAACTGTTCCATTATTTTCACTGACAATAACCTGACCAGAATCTTTTGCCACTCTTTCTTCAACACCAGTCATAACAAGAGGAGGCTCTGGAGAAATTAATGGCACTGATTGTCTTTGCATATTTGAACCCATTAAAGCCCTGTTGGCATCATCATTTTGTAAAAATGGAATTAAAGATGTAGCAATAGAGAATGGTTGCTGAGGAGAAACATCGATAAAGTCAACTTCACTTTTATTAATCATATCTGGATTTCCTTTTACCCTTGCTTCAACTTCTTCAGGAATAATATTGCCCTTATTATCTACAGGTATTGCTCCTGAAGCAATATTGTATTCTTCTCCTTCGTAAGCAGAAAGGTATTGAATCTTTGAAGTTACTTTTCCTTTTTCAACTTTTGAATAAGGAGTTTCTAAAAATCCATAAGTATTAATCCTGGCATAAGAGGCAAGATGTCCCACTAAACCAATATTTGGACCTTCGGGTGTTTGAATCGGACAAATTCTTCCATAATGAGAAGGCTGAACATCTCTTACTTCAAAACCAGCTCTTTCTCTTGTTAGTCCCCCTGGACCCGTAGCTGTTAATCTTCTTTTATGTTCTAACTCAGCCAAAGGATTCTCATTGTCCATGAACTGACACATCTGACTAGAAGTAAAAAACTCTTTAACAATAGCCATTACAGGCTTAGGGTTTATAAGCTGTATTGGAGCTAAAGCAATGCTATCTAATGTAGACATCCTGTCTTTTACAGTTCTTTCCATTCTCATTAAACCCAACCTTAATCTGTTGATTAATAGTTCTGTAAAAGGTCTTACTCTTCTGTTCCCTAAGTGATCAATCTGATCTGGAATTGCATTTGGGTTGTTATTTAACCTAATAATCTCTCTTAAAACCATTAAAACATCTTCTGGTTTTAAAACCCTGTCTTCAATTTTAATTTCTTCTCCTAAATCTTTTTTCTTTGGTTTAACCTTTGGTTTTTTTCTTAACTCTGGTAATCTCTGCCACATACGCCATCTTCCAACCTTAGATAAATCATACCTTTCAAAATTAAAAAACATATTTTCTATTAATTCTCTGGCAGTATCAGGAGTGCCCAAATCACCAGGCCTTAATCTTTGATAAACTTCAACCAAAGCTTCTGCCTGATTGTGAGAAGCATCTCTTTTTAAAGTTTCCTCTATATAATCCTTTTCTCCTTTATTAACATCCTGAAACTTTTCTTTGATATCTTTATCGTCAACAAAACCAAAAGCACGAAGCAATGTTGTAGCTGCCACTTTTCTGCGTCTGTCAATTTTTACCCCTATTGTCCCTGAAGATTCAGTTTCAAATTCTAACCAAGCACCTCTGTTAGGAATAATTTTTGCGCCAAAATGATTTCTACCGCCAACTTTTCTGCTTGTGAAAAAAGCTCCTGGTGAACGAATTAATTGTGATATAGCCACCCTTTCTACCCCATTAACAACAAAAGTTCCTCTTTTTGTAGGAAGAGGAATATCACAAAGATAGATTTCTTGTTCTTTTATTTCTTTAGTTTTTAGATTAACAAGCTTTGTTCTCACTCTTAAAGCAGTTTCATAAGAGTCATTATTTTGCTTTGCCTCAATATAGGATTTGTATTTTGGTTTATCAAGATTATAATCTAAAAACCAGAGTTCAAACTCTTTTTTAGCATGGTCTCGAATAGGAGAAATTTCTTCGAACAATGCTTTTAAATCTTTTTGCCAAAAAAAAGCCCAGCTTTCTTTAGTTAAACCTAATAAATAAGGTAAAGGCAAAAAAGTTTTTGATTTAGCAAAGCTTTTTATGTTCAAACCTGTCATAAAAATATGAAATCAAAACCCAACAGCAAAAAAACACCCCCTCACGTTATGGGATAAACGCTTTGTTAAAAATTTTTCTAGCTAAAGGGAATCAAAATTGATTATAAAATTAATAAAATATTAAAAACAGTATTCAAAAGACTGTGATTATTATTCTAATGTATCAGCAAAAAAAAGTCAATATTTACTATGAAAAGCACGATTCTAAGACAAATTAATAAATCTCGTCACGCTTACCAATTCTTAGAATAAATATTGTGTTTTTGATTTTATCAAACACCACTCTATATTTTCCTATCCGAAAACGATACTCTCCGTAATTTCCTTTTAAGGCTTTAGCGAAAACTAAAGATTTTTTTCTGTTTGCTATAAAAAATCAGTTTCTTTAAAATCCGTATTGCCACATTTCTCGGTAGAGCTTCTAAATCTTCTTTAGCTCTTTTAGTAAACTCTATCTTCATTAGATTCTATATTCTTCCAAAACGTTCTTTAAGGAAAAGGTTTTGCCTTCTTTGATTTGCTCTCTTGCTTCATCAAGACTTTGAAGATATCTAAAATAGCGGATTAGCTTACTAAATTCTAAATCAAGGAATTTTAATCTTTGATACTCAGATTTGGAGATTTTAATTGTTTTCTGTTTTGTTTTAGTCATATATTTTCATTATATTCTTTTGGATAATACCGTCAATTTCTAAGACAAACTTAACTTGTCCAAACTTGCGATAGATTTCTCTAACCTATTTATAAATTTCATGAGTGCCGACATTAATAAAAGCCACCTTTGTTTTAGTGGCATTTAAAAATTTAAACATTATTCTATAAGAATAATCAATTGAAAAAGTCCAATAACCTTTGTATTTTCCGCCGAGTGGATGGGTCTCTAAATGAGGAGTAAAAATGTTTTTCCTAAATATCTTTTCTTTTAATTTTGCTTTTTGTTTTACTTGTTTTGGCAACTTCTTATAGGCCCTCCGAAATTTCGAAGTAAGGAAAATGTCCATAAAACGGCTTTATTTAAACTCGGCTAATGATTTTATTTTAAGAAGCTTTTTTTTCTTTTTCTCTTCTTTAAAAATTCTAATTGCTTCATCGGTGTCCTTTTTTTCCCACTCTCTTTGCTTTCGCAATCTTAAAAACTCCTCATATTCTTTTCGAGGTATTAAAACTAATTCACCTTTTTTTGCAATTTCTTTTGGAATAGTAATAATTTTAACCATATATTTTCATTATATTCTTTCGGATAATACTGTCAATTTCTAAGACAAGCTTAACTTGCCCAAATTTGTAAAAACCTAATTATTTTAATTATACGAAAAAGCTTAATAATGTTATTCTTCTCCCCTTAATTCATTAAGTTTCTTAATAACATCTTGATTATCCGGGTTTAATTCTAAAACTTTTTCAAAAATATCAGTCGCTTTTGTTTTTTGTCCTTTAAGAGCATAAGCCGTTCCAAGAGAATAAAGAGAGTTTGAATGATTTGGAACAATGCTTAACACTGTTTCAAATTGAACAATTGCTTTATCTGTTTCTCCTTTATTAAAGTAAAGTCTGCCCAATTGAAAACGTACCTCAATATTAAATGAATAAACTGTAACTAATTCTTCCGTTTTTTGAATAGCTGCATCTAAGTCTCCCTCTTTTTCATAAAGTAAAATTTCTTGAAGCAAAGCGTCAATATAATCCGGCTTTAACTCTTTGGCTTTAGCAAAACTTTGTTTTGCTTTCTCAGCATCATCTAAAACCAAATACAACTTACCAATTTCAGTATGGAGAATTGGATTCTTGCCTTCTAGTTCAATTGCTTTTTTAAAAGAATCAATTGCCCAGTCAGTTGAACCTTGGACAAAAACTTGTATATCTCTGTAGATCATTCCTAGGGTTTCCCAAACAACAACCATATTAGGAGAAAGTTCGCTTGCTTTTCTTCCGTAATCAATGGATTTTGACATGAGATTTTGGACTTTCTCAACAGCCTGTTCGTCTGAAGCTTGTTTTGATTCATTCAAGAAAGAAACCAAATAAACTCTGGCCAATATTGTTTGATAAGTAGTTGATTTAGGATTCAAACGGACAGCTTCTTCTAATAACTCTACTTTCTTTTCAAGGCTAGAAGCTGTTTGGGATTTTGCGTAATTTATATCAGCTAAGTAAAACCTTATCGCAGAATAATAACTAACTGAAACAACTAATAAAATTAAAACTAAAACAGTAGAAAAAACCAAACTTAACTCAGGAAAATCTTTCAAAGGAATAATTTTAAAAGATTTATTTGTTTCCTGCCACGATACAACGCTTAATCCTAAAATAAACCAAAAGGTAAAAGCTAAAATACTGTTTTGATAATAAACAAACTGAGATATTATCAAAGCAATAAAAGTCATAATCAAAGGTAAAGTATTTAGTTTCTTGCGTAAAACCCAGAATACTAAAAAGAACATTACAATCATTAATAAATAAGAAGCAGATCCTAAAATCCCTGATGTGGCAATAAGCTCTGTAATATAATTACCCGCCCTGTCAAATCTAATCTGCCATAAAACACTATTATTGAACTCAATAGGCTTAAATTTAGAGAAAACATAGTGCCAAGTTCCAGTTCCTGAACCTAGAAAAGCATTTTTAAAATTACTTGTTACTGTATTTAAAGAAGTATTCCAGCTAATAGCGCTTCCTAAAACTTGTTCTTGTGGCAATGAAATTCCTGTCCATTGATTAAAGTTATTTACAAATAAAAATGTAATTGAAATAAAAAGCAGGATTATTGACATAGAAAGCCAAGAATATCCGAGATTATTTAAAAAATAAAAAAAACAAAATATATGTAAATTACATCAATATTTGCTGATAAACTTATACATTTTGCGTTGCATTTTTTGAGATTAAAGGTTAAAATAATTAAATAAACTGAATAAAATTAAAAAATATGGTTAAGATTTTAGAAAATATTATAAAGTTCAGCGTTTATTCATTGGTATTTTTAATGCCTTTGTTTATTCTCCCTTTTTCTTTTGAGATATATGAATTCTCAAAACAATATT
>JANBVL010000004.1 GCA_024238995.1 Patescibacteria group bacterium | reverse complement strand
AGCAGCAAACAATTGTGTTGAATAGTATTTATTACTGCTTCCTTCATCTAAACCATCTGTAGTGGTTGAATACCAGTTAGATAGCTTAAACCAGTCTGTTGAAGAAGCTGTCCAGATAGGATCAGTTTCTGTATATGAAGTTAGGAATGTAGAATCACAGACCAATCCAGTTCCAGAAGAATAGATACAAGCCTTGGTATCTGTTAATGTTCCTTCATTAACACTGAAAACAGTTCCTGTTAAGTCGATCAAGGTTCCTCCTGCTGAATAAGTAGTGTCTGTGTTAGTGGCATATATAGTTAAACTATTGCCAGTATCATCATAAACCAGATCTACATCAGTCCCTGCAACCAGCAAAGCATTAACCCTGTCATCTGTTCTCTCGTCAGTAAAATATAGGTTACTGCCTCCTTCAGCTAGAGCATTAGTGGTAGTAGCAGCCAGGTCAGCAGCAAACAATTGTGTTGAATAGTATTTATTACTGCTTCCTTCATCTAAACCATCTGTAGTGGTTGAATACCAGTCTGTTAATGACAGGTAGTTACTAGCAGTAATAGTATCTACCAGCATAAGGTCAGTTATGCTGTTATTTGGCAAGAAAACATTTCCTGTAACTTCAAAATTAGTTGTAGTCGCATCGTCAAAAAAAGCTCCTCCATCAACCTCAAATATTGCTAAATCTGAACTTGTGACATTTGCTCCAACAACAACTACACGTGATAAAACACTTGGGTATATCCTTAAACTGTCTGAACTGCTAGCCCATAATCCTGAACCTCCACCCCCTCCTCCACAAGCAACACCTGCTCCTGATACATTACCAGTATTATCTATCTGCAAACATTGAATTGAACCAACGATTCCGCTAATTGAGAAATTAGTTGTAGTTGCGTCAGTAAATAAAGCAGATCCAGCAACTTCTAGATTTGCTCTTGGAGTTGTAGTACCAACACCAATTCTTCCATTTCCTGAATCAACGTACAGGGTGGGTATAGTAGAAGTGCCAAAGCCAGCTGAGCCCCAGACATGGAGTTCGTAGTTAGGCGTTGTAGTGGCAATGCCAACATAGCCACTGCTATTAATCTTTACTCTTTCCTGTCCATCAACAACCAAAATTATTTCATTAGTTGAACTAGCAGTTAAGGTATCACCAGATATGATTTCTGTTGAGCTAGCGCTTTGGATAGTTAAGCTTCCATAATCAGTTGTTTGCCAAACAGAAGAACCAGAGCCTGTTAGATTAAGAGGTCCTGTAGACACTAGAGCAGTACTGCCATTTGAATCAACTGAAAAAGTTGAATAGGTTGTTGAACTATATCCAATAACAAGTTGAGGTTGAGTAGTAGTGGTAATCTTAACGGGTCCTGCAAACGTGGAAGTGGTATAGCCTTGCACATCTAAAATACCTTCAAAAACAGCATTGCCTGAACCTAAGATATTACCTACTACATGAAGAGCTTGACTAGGAGTAGTGGTGGCAATACCAACTCTTCCATTGCCTGAATCAACATATAATGCAAGAGTAGTTGAAGTGCCAAAGCCAGCACTGCCCCAGACATGTAATGGATAGTTGGGTGTTGTGGTGGCAATACCAACATATCCACCAGTGATTATTGCTCCATATCCTGAACCTTGTTGAGTTATTGTTAATAAAGAAGAAGTAGAAGAGGCAGTAATTACCAATGGCCCATTAAGTGATAGACCGCCTATTGATAAATTACCTGTTACTGTAAAGTCACCCACTAATGTAGCTCCTGTATTGTTGACCGTGAATACAGAGCTAACGTCTAATATATTGCCAGTGTATGATTCTGGAGCATTGAGTGTGATACGCTGAGCTGTTAAGGGTCCATCAATTCTTGTTTCGTCAGCCAAGTATATTAAAGGATTAAGTATGCTGGTTGAGTCAATTACTACCTGGCTGCCATGAAGCTGTAATCCTGTGGCTGCTGATAGTATGATATTGCCTGAACCAATGGTTTGAAGTACTATGTCACCATTCTCCTGATATATTTTAGGTGATTGTATTGGTTGGGTGACATATATCTGCTGGGTTATTACTCCCCCTGGGGCATACAATCTATTAGCTAGTTCAGCTTGTACATATTCCATGTCAGCTCTTAACTGAACTAATGATGCTGAATCTATTATTCTTACTTCTCTTGTTATTTCCTTTATTGGTTGGATTTCAGTTATTACTTGTTTTGATGGAATTCCTTCTTGTACTAGTTTGTCGAAGCTTTGTTGGAAGGCCTGGATTAATTTTTCAGTTAATCTTTCTTCTGTCTCTACAAAAATTTTTTCTGTTAAAAGTCTTTCAAAAGAGAAAAAGTTTTTAAGTGTTTTTGGAAAATAAGAAAAAAAGTTTTTAATTACATCAAAGCCTTGTTTTGTACTTTCATCAAAAGAACTATGAAAAACAAAATAAGTTCTTGTGATTTTTTGAGATATTGATTTAAGAGAATTTCCAAGCCAGGAAAAATATGCTCTAAAAATATCACCAACGCCTTCTCCAACTCCTGCAATACTAAACAAAACACTTTTTAATATTGGAGATTTTTCAACTATTGGTAAAATTGAATCGTCTAAAAATCCGCCAACAACATTATGTGTTTTGGCCAAATAAGGCATTAATGTTTTTGAAAAGAGACTCTTTCCGACAAGTGATCCTGAAACAAGCAGACCTATTATTAAAAGCGAAATAACTCCTGTATGGAGTATTCTAAAAATTGGCAAACGCTTAACTACTTCAACGTTTGGTTGAGATTCCTCAGTGGGTAAATTATCTGGAGCAGGTAAAATTCTTACAGCTTTATTTTTGACAACTTCCTGTTTGATTTGCTTTTGATTCTTTCTTAAATATATATCCAACCATGTTTTTTTAGTCATCCAGTTTTTTCCAAATTTCACTGCTTTTAATTTTCCTTGTCTTGCTCTTAAACTCAAGTAATCTTTTGAATAATCGCAGTAGCTTATTGCCTCTTTTAATGAAATATAATTGTTTGGATTTCCTAAATACTCATCTAACCAATTTTTTTTAGTAACCCAATTTCTTTTAATTTTTAAAGCTTTTAATTTTCCTTGTCTTGCTCTTAAACTTAAATACTCTTGTGAATAATCACAATATTTAGTTGCCTGTTGAAGCGTTATAAATTGTTTTTGATTTTCTTTTTTATTCATTTAAAAATATTGACAAAAGAAAAAAATTTGTTATTCTTAAATAAAGAAGGTAACAAAAAAACAGGTAAGAGCGTTTTATTTGGAGCCTTCTTTTTTTTAAATTTCAAAAAACTTTAACTTATCTTATTATCTTAAAAACAAATAGCGCTGTCAAGCGCTATTTGTGAATAACTTATGAATAAATCCGATACTAATGCAGATATCGTTTTTTATCCGATACTTATTTTATTTACTTATTCTGAATATAAATACTCTGTAAAATACCTAGAGCAATAAACATTGCCAGCAGACCCGATCCTCCATAACTAACCAATGGAAGAGAAATTCCAATAATAGGCAAAAGACCAAGATTCATACCCACGTGAATAAAGTATTGAGAAAGCATTAAAACACTTAATCCAGCAGCAAAAAGACGCGCAAAATTGGACTTAGTTTTAATAGCGATTTTAAACATTCTCCAGATTAAAAAAGAAAAAACAACTAATAATACACTAACTCCTATTAAGCCTGTTTCTTCGGCAATAGAAGAAAATATGAAATCAGTCTGAGGTTCTGGTAAAAAGCCGTGTTGAGTTTGAGAACCCTTTAAAATACCCTGCCCTAATAAGCCTCCAGAACCAATAGCGATCTCTGCTTGTCTTTGATTCCAGCCAATTTCAAGAGGGTCCGATAGTTGAGGTTTAATAAAGCTTAATAATCTTTGTTTTTGATAATCTTTTAAAATTGTTGACCAACTAAAAGTTAAAATTAAAACACCCACTAATAATAAAATAAAAAAATGACGAAGTTTAATACCTGAAATAAGTAAAATACCAATCCATAAACTAACTAAAACCAAGACTGAACCTAAGTCTGGTTGGAAAAAAATTAAAACTGAAGGAATTAAAACATAAAGACCAGAAATCATTATGTGAATAACTCTATATATTTCAACATGTCTCATTGAAAAGTATTTTGCCAATAAGATTATCAAAATAATCTTGGTTGGCTCAATGGGATCAAAAGAAACTGGTCCTATTCTATACCATCCTTTAACTCCTCTAATTTCTTCTGTAAGAAAAAAGACTCCAAAAAGAAGAACAATACATAAAAAATATAGAATTAAAATTAGGTAAGAATCTATTTGAAATACTCTCCAGTCAATAAAGCTCACTAAAAACATCAATAAAAATCCTATAAGAGAAAATATGATTTGTTTTTTAAAATTTAAAAAATCATCTCTTCCAAGAGAAGAGCTATAAATTGATAATAGACCAAAACCAACTAGAAAAATGACGGTAGCAATTAAAGTCCAGTCCAGTTTTTTCAAATGAGATAAAAAAAGATTCATAATTGAGCAAAGTATGCTGGTTTAATTCTAACACTTATTTCTTTCGCCTTTTTAAGCAAAAACTCATAATTTAACAACATGCTTTGGTTTAATTTTAGAACTATTTTAGCATTTTTACAAAGTCCTTTTCTTGCATGATTTTAGTGCCTAGTTTCCTTGCTTTTTTGAGCTTTAAACCAGGCTCTTTCCCAACTATTAAATAGCTAGTTTTTGACGAAATAGATCCAGAGACTTCACCCCCTAAAGAACGTATTTTTTCTTCTGCCCCTCTTCTACTTATTGAAGATAAAGTTCCTGTTAAAATAAAAATTAAATCTTTAAATTTTTGATTTTTCCTTATTATTTTTTTTATTTTTATTTTTATTCCTATTTTTTTTAATTTTTTAATAAATTGTAAATTATTTTTATTATTAAAAAAATTATAAATTGATTTTGCCACTATTGGGCCGATATCTTTAATATTTTCAAGCTCTTTCAAGGAAGATTTTTCTAATTTTTCTAATGAATTAAAGTATTCAGTTAAATCCCTAGCAGTTTGCTCCCCTATATTTCTGATGCCCAAAGAATAAATGAATTTTGAAAGACTAATCTCCTTATGAGACTGAATAGATTCAATAAGATTCTTGCTTGATTTTTCAGCGAAACGCTCCAAAGAAGCTATATCCTGCTCTTTCAAGGTGAATAAATCAGCTGGATCAGAGATAATGCCCTGTTCAATCAATCTATTAATAATTTGAGGACCAAGTCCAACAATATCAAATGCTCCTTTTGATACAAAGTGATAAAAATATTTTCTTTTCCTAGCAAAGCAATTCGTGTTTGGACAACGCCAAACTACTTCTTTTTCGAGTTTAACAAGAAGTGTATTGCAAGATGGACATTTTGCCGGCATTTTAAATTTTCTTTCCTTTCCTGTCCGCAGTTCTTTAAACACTTTTTTTATAGCTGGTATCACATCACCCGACCTCACAACAGATACTGTATCATTAATTTTTACGCCTAATTTCTTGATTTCATCAGTATTATGAAGTGTTGCTCGTGATACAACAACACCGCCGATCTCCACTGGTTTTAAAACAGCTACTGGGGTTATAGCTCCGGTTCTTCCAACCTGAATTCTTATATCTTTGATAATAGTTGTTGCTTCTTTCGGAGAAAACTTAAATGCCCTTATGCCCCTTGGACTTTTACCAACAATTCCTAGTTTTTGAAAACTTTTTAAGTCATTAATACTAACCACAACTCCATCTATTTGAAAAGAAAAACTTTCTCTTTTCTGTGAAATCCGTTGCCAATAATCTACGATTTGATCAATGCTTTTGGCAACCTTGCCAATATCTGTTTTAAATCCTAAACAGGTCAAAATTTGATGGCTTTGATAATGTATCTTTTGACCTACATCAGTAATAATGTCATAGGCAAAAAATTTTAAAGGCCTGGAAGCAGCAAGTTTAGGATCCAACTGACGGATTGAACCAGCTGCCAGATTTCTTGGATTGGCAAATGTTTTTTTTCCTTGTTTTTTTAATTTTTTATTTAATTTTTCAAAATCTTTTCTTTCCATATAGACTTCACCCCGAATTTCAATTATTTTATTTTTAATAAATTCTTTTAATTTTATTTTAATATTTTTTTTAATTTTATTTTTTAATAAATTAATCTCTAATTTTAAAGGAATACTTTCTATTGTTTTAATGTTTTGAGTAACATCTTCTCCAATTCTACCGTCGCCTCTTGTAGCAGCGCTTAACAACACGCCCTTTTTGTAAACTAAAGCAACAGCAAAACCATCAATTTTAGGCTCTAAGAAATAATCATCGAAATCACTAATTTTCTTTAAATATTTTTCCCAACTTTCAAGCTCTTTTTTTGAAAAAACATCTTCAATAGAAAGCATTGGCTCTCTGTGTTTTATCTTTTTGAATTTATCTAAAGGCTTACCAGCAACTCGCTGGGTAGGAGAATCAGCTGTAATAAGTTCAGAAAATTCCTGCTCTAATCGGTAAAGCTCACGTTTTAGAGAGTCCAGGGCATCATCAGAGATTTCCTGTTTATTTAAAACATGATAAAGGTAGCGGTGACGATCAATCAGCTCTTTTAACTTATCAACTCTTTTTTTAGCTTCTTGTTTGTTCATATTATTATTATATAGAAAAACCTCGCTTTCAGCGAGGACCTTGATTTTACGAATGAAAACTTCTTTTTAGCAAAAATCTTATTTTCTGCCTCATTTAAATTAAGCAGTATTTTTAGTATTTAATCTCAATAGCACGCTTGGTCCCTTTGTAACTACCAACTGACTTTATACAATAATTAGCTGCATCACAATCAGGATGATTGCTGTCTTTAACAGAAACTTCATATTTACTACCATTTAAACTGGTCTCTGGAATATCAACAGGGTCTGTCATTGACAACACTTCTTCAATGCCATTATCAGCTGCATAAAAAGCAATTGCTGAGTAACCAATTTCTGTTATTGCTTTTATCTGCTTGACTAATATTACACTTACCCCCAAACTAATTGTTAAAATAACACTTAGTATTGATACAGCAAATAAAACTGCAATGCCTTGTTGTCTCTTATATATTTTACTTTTCATTAAATTTATCAAGGTTTAATAATCTTTCTAATACATAACATCTAATTTTCTTTGAGAAATTGTGGTTTGAATTTTAATTTTAGGAGATTCAAGTTCGTTCTTTTTTCTCATTTCAAGGAAAATAACAACTCTTGGTTGAATATTATCACTTTGAGTAAAACCAAATTCTTTGAATTTAAATAAAACGACTTCTAAATCATCAGAAGTTAAAGGAACAGCCCCTGCCCCATCTTTTGATTCTTTCAATCTATTATCAATTGTATCCCAAAAAAATTCCTGGCAAATTGATGGATCTTGAGCATTGTTAAACTTTATTCCTTTCCCCTGATACGTGATTTCATAATTAAAACCATAACCATTGTCTTTTAAACAAAAACATGTTTCTGGTTCCCATCTATCACCACAATTCAGTTCTTTTTTTGCCATTCTTAAGGCTCTGCTCATATACTCAAGAACATGAGAACTATTATCAAGAATTTCTCTTGAACCAAGAATTCTATTTTGGCTTTTCAATGAAAGAATAAAAAGACCTGTTGGTCCTGCAATAACAGTAAAAAAAATTGCTACTGCTATCAAAACTTCAATCAGTGTATAAGCTTTTTGTTTTTTGTTCTGCTTAAAAGGTTTCATGCTTTTTATTGAATGCGCTGTTTATACCAGTTGGTTATATGTTCTATCACTTTAATCTCATGAAGCTTGTTTTTTTCTTTCCACTGAACTATAACTGTGATTTTCATTTTATTCTCATCAATTTCTTCAATAAAAATCTTTCTTTTGAATTTTGTTTGTGTACCAGCTGAATAGCTATAAAACCCACTATTATCAAAGTTAAGATAATGAAGATCACTGAAATCACATCCAGCAACAACAACCAAAGGATCTGATGGAGAAGTATCTGTATTATAATCAGCCTCGCAACAACTTGCAGAAGGCTGGCAATTAATTAAACCGGTTAAACCATCATTCCATAAAGGTTGGGGAGGAATCTGTAAAGATTCACGCTGTTCAAGCCAATTATTGTCTCTTATATTCCTTATTATCTCAATACCCTCTTGGCCTAAATAAATAGCAATTAATCTTGATTGAACTGTTGAAACACCAGCAAGGGTTTGCTGAATTAACATGAATGAGCCTCCAATGCCAACAGTCAAAATAAAAATCGCTACAATCACTTCTATTAAAGTAAAACCATACTCTTTTTTTTGTTTATTCTTAATCAACATCTATTAAGCCAACTGTATTAATGCTGACGGTTTTTGTGTTTCTACTAAATGTTAAACTAATTACTGCTTGATTATCAAAAGGTTGAGGATTTATGGTTATAAGAGGAGTTGGAGGCAAAAAAGTGATTACTAGTGGAGACTGAGGAATTATATTAGAAATCAAAACTCCGGGCTCTAAAGATAAGTCTTGGAGCTTTTCAGGATAAGGATCTTCTACGGTTGCATCAGTACAAGTTGCAGCTATACCTTCTGAATCATATTCATTATCACCATCACAATCTGCAAATAATATATATGAATTTTTTAAATCTTTAAAATAAAGTCCGTATCCTCCTCTTGGGAAACTCTGGTCAAAACTAAGAGGAGTTAATTGTCCTGTCATTGCCATTTCTTGTGTGTCTCTTAAATCCTGAGCCAGATTATGAGCTGACCTATAAAGAGAAAACTGCTTTTCACTAGTATTATAATTTGAAATAACCATTGGGAAAAAAAGGAGAATGATAGTGATCACAATAAGAAGCTCGGCAAGTGTGAATCCTGTGTTATTATTTTTTCTCATATTTTTAAACAATAATAAAAACTTAAAGTTTTTATCCTTTAACATAATTAAAGGGTTCATCATTAAAAAGGAGTAACCTCATACCATTCTGGTAAAGGAATTGTAATCTGTAACTGATAGCTTTGTGTATCAATTCTTCCTGTATCATCTGTCACTTCTAATGTTACTGTACCAGAACTACCATCAATATTAACAAAGCTTGCTGAGGGATTTTGAATATTGCTAGTGGCTGGATCGCCATCTTCAAAAGTCCAGATCCAACTACTAATTCCTGTCGCTCCTTCAGAAACGATAGTAATATCTTGGAATTCCACAATTTCACCTTCAGAAGATACGAAACCATCACAAGACTGCCAGCCACCTTCAGCAGAAGAACATTGAAAATCAGTAGCTATTTCACTTTTAACGTAAAAGTTCTTGTTTTGCTGATCCGTTACCTCAGCTTTATCTTCAACAGTTAAAGCAACATAATAATTTTCACTTGCTGGAAGTAAGGGCATTAAAATATCACAAATTGCCTCATTTTCCTGTGTCTGATCATCATCATTACAAATAACATAAGGATCCTGCCAAGGAGTGCCGCCTTGATAAAAGATTGACCATGTAGATTTTATAATATCATCATTATTATCAGGTGGATTTGTAGAATTAAGATCAGTTGATTGATTTAAGAAATAAAAATCACAATTCCTGTTATAAGCAACCCAGATGCCATCACAAGCTGAACCAGGACCGCAACCAGAGCCGTCACAAGCAACACTAGCAACTGGAGGAGTGTTTTCACTAATGTTTATTTGTTTTGCACAAACATCTGGACAATCGCCAGGAGTTGCACTCCAAACTCCATCATTATCTTTAATTTTTAATTTAGCACAATATGTGCCTGGTGTATTATAAATATGACTAATATTGTCAAACGTTGTAGTGCTTGAACTACCATCCCCGAAAATAAAGCCGTAGTCTATAATTGATCCATCATTATCATGACCTAAACCAGTAAATGATATTTCAACAGGTGCTGCTCCTTGTTCTGGTGCAGCAATTAAAGAATCACATACTGGAGCTTCATTACATCGAAGGTCATCAATAATAATATTTAGCTCACAAGGTTCACCTGGATTAGCTCCAGTATTACAAACACAACTCGCATCACAATCACCAAAATCAGGATAATCATAATAATCTTGACCAACACAAACGTCAGGCAAACATGGACAATCTGGACAATCTGGTCCAACAGTGCATCCTTCACCCCCCTCACAAACTCCCCACTCACAAGTTGATGAACAAATTTGTTCTCCACAATTCTCACAACTTCTAGTACTGTCTTTTACACATTCATTTGTTGGACAACTTGGCCAAGTCCCATCTTGCTGACATGTAATCGTATGAGGACACCCTTGAGGCGATGTACAATTAGTTTGTTGATCAGGAATGCATTCTGATGTCTCTACGTTAATTTCTGTAGTGTCTATAATATTATTTCCATCTCCTCTGTCAATTGAAACTTTTGCAGTATAAATACCTGAAGAAGCATAATTACACAAATCTACTGCAGTAAAAGTTGAAACTGACTGATGCAGTGCTTCAAGCTCCCAATCTCCATTATTAGTGCAGTCAAACCTATAACTAATAGTTCCAGACATTGAACCACTGACAATTGTTGATAAATCAACATTGCTCAGCGAATTAATGCCAAAACTTGGATCAGCAGTAAGACTGACAGAAACTGTTGGATTAGTTACTAGTACACCAAGACTATCATAGGTATGATCAATTCCATCAAAAACATCAACCACAGCATTGTAAGTATTAGCAGTATAATAATAATGAGAAGGATCTTCTTCGTTTGATTCAGGCGCTCCGTCACCAAAATCCCAGGTATAACCTAAAGGACTTCCATCTGGATCATAAGCACTGATGTTAAATTTGATATTGCAATCAGTTTGAGTGGTTGGTTCAGTACAACAAACAAATTGATCAGTACACTGTTGTCCTGGAGTAGAAGAGTGAGAAGTAAAATAACCTAAACTAGTTATGATGGGAGCATTAGTTTCACTAACACTCACCGAAGTAGAAATACCCCAGGTTAAATTACTCGCAGCATCTTGACATGCAAATCTAACACTATAATCTCCAGGGTCTAAAAATTGATGGGTTGTTGTAACAGTACAGCTTGCTCCATTCTCACAAGGAGAAGGTGAAATTGTAATAAACTCAGTGCTTGTTGACTGTCCATCCACATAAAACCAGCAATAAGGAACTCTGCCTACCGCATCAGATAAAGAAGCACTAAAGGTCTGTTCAACTCCTTGTTCAGCAATCACAGGAGAAACTATTCCAACTTCAGGATATGTCCAGTCAATATGATAGTTCTTAATAGAGCCGCTTTCTACACTTTCAGAGTGTTGGTTCCCCGCATTGTCTGTTGAATGAATATTCACCCAGCAAGCATCTTCTGCCTGGTATTTACAATAATCAGCAGTACCTACTGTTATAATTGTTGATAGACTATTGCAGGTTCTTGAAAGCCAGCCTGAAGAAGTCCTTTCTGTTTCAGCAATACCATCTCCATTAGTGTCTTCATAAGGAATAATCTTATACTCACACAAACCATTATCAAGACCTGATCCCAAGTCTTCATCCAAAGTGTCTAATGAGAAATCATTAGAATACCAAGTTCCTGATGAAGGTGATTGTATTTGAGAATTAGGCTCCGTAGTATCTACTCTAACTTTTACTGGGCCACCTTCATCTGCCCAATTCCCGTTATTATCTATAACATGAAGTCCATACCACCAAATACCATCTTGTAAATAATCACTTGTTGAATGAGTGGTAGAACTAGCCCAAAAATCAGAGCCAACTGGAGCATAGTAATTATCTCCAACCATAGTCCATGTGCCAGGACTACCACCAACATCATCCGCTCTCCAAACCTCAACATAATTTAAATGAGAACCTCCACCATCGGTTACTGTCCAAGAAACTGTAAGGTTTGGATCTGCACCATTAATCCAGTTAGGATCAGAAGGATCAGTACCAAAAGAAGTAGCTTCTGGGTCAATAGTATCAATATCTATTACTACTGCATATTGAATTGGTCCTCCACCAGTTGCACTATTAAAACTAATCCAACCAATAGTCTGGTCTGACCAGGCCCAATCCTCAAATTCATTCGTTGAAGAATTACGATAAATCCCATAAGTTGAATTTCTTAATCTTATCCACTCTTGTATGTCTAATGCTTTTGCCCAACCAGAAACTTCATTTGTCTGCAGATTAAGATTAGCCTTACAAGAAGGAAATATGGGCGGACACCCAACAAGATCTGATTCCTCGAAACTAATCCAGCCAATGTTTTCTGACCAAGCATAACCAGAAAAATCTCCTGTTGATGTACTAACCTTGACACCATAATTAGGCGAACAACGAGGCTGTGGCAACTCTGGATTATTGCAATTAAAACTAATCCAGCCAATATTTTCAGACCAAGCCCAACCAGAAACATTATCATTTGTTCCTGCATTTGCTTTTCCAAACACAAAAAAGCTTAAAGTAATAATAAAAATCAATAAGAAAAATTTAATATTTTTCGAAAATATTTTTTTCTTTAACATTCTTTTATTTTACTACAACGAAAAAAAAAGAAAAAGGAGGGTGTATTGAAGAGGATGAGCTAAGCTCATCCTAAATGTAAAAGAAACGCAAAAGAAATTTGGATAAACTAAGTCTGTCCAAAGAAGAAACGCAAGAAAAAACAGCCCTTTGAAAGCTGTTAGAGAGAATAAATCTAACGTAAAGCAATTTATAAATCTAAAAATTCTCGATTTGAAATTTTGAGTTGTCGGATAATTTTCTTTATGATTGGTAAGCCAATATCTTTCCCATGAGGGTTAGGAACGAAAATCTTTTCATTATTTCGTTTCATGTATTCATGCCTGGCAGCTGAGTAGGGACCAGAAAACCCAAGCTTTCTTAATTTCTTTATTAAGATTCTTCGAGAAAGAGGCGAAAGTTTAGGCATGTACTTTAGTGGACAGCTTCTTAAACCCTGGCAAAGAATGTTTTTCTCGAAGACTTACTAGAATATAATCCTCGATTACTTCAGCTAACTGTTCCCTTACTTCTTCTATGGTATTAGCTTGAGCATAAGCTCCTGGTAATTCTTTTATACTGGCGCACCAGCTTCTCGTTTCTTCATCATGTTCATATTCTGCTTTGCGTAAGAGTTTTTCTATATAATTAACAATGTATAGTTTCATAGTTCTTTGCTTTATTCAGAAATTTATGATTTCTAAAAAGCATTACAAAATTAATTCTATTCTTAGAGTATTTTGCTTTACAATTTATGTCAAGCCATAGGCTCAGCCGACCAAATTCTACTGATGAAACGTAAAAAACAGTCCTTAAAGAACGTTAGTGAAAGTAATTCAAAATTAGTAAGATTAACGCTTTAATTTTACTCTTAGTTTCTTAGTAATTTATTTAATCCATTTTTCCTTACAATCTACTTATAAAATAAAGCAACCATTTCTTGAAAATACACATCTGCCTTTTTGGCGTAAGCATCTACTAAAGCTTGTAAATCAGAAAAACTTTTCCTCATTTCTTCTCTAAAATCTTTAAAATCTTCTTTACTAACTACTTCTTCCTTGGTAGGAAAAACCTCTATAAATTTTTGGATGTCTTTATCGTCAAGCATAATTTTAATTTCATTGAAAATGACGTCAAACAAACCAAGTTGGGGATAAGCTAAGCTTATCCCTAGAAACAAGTTACGATAAGCTAAGCTTGTCCAACCAAACAAATTCAAATAAAAAAACGTTAAAAACCATACAAGGAAAGATAAAAACTAATTATCTCGTACTCAAAAAACAATGCTAGAAAAGTTCCAAAAATTAAAAACGGGCCAAAAGGAATTTCTGATTTCAAGGTTTTTTTACCTGAAATCATAAGTATTATTCCAATTACTGCTCCAGAAAAAAACGCTAAAAACAAAGCTACCATAATCTTAGGAAAACCTAAAAACAAACCCATAAAAAAAGCCAACTTCACATCACCCATTCCCATCCATGTGCCTTTAGATATTAAAACTATAAACAAGAAAAAGAGTGATGCGCCAAAAGCAGAATATATTGTATTTAAAACATCATATCCTGTGTAAAAATTAAAAATACCAGTTACCAATATTAAAGGAAAAATCACCTTGTCAGGAATAATGTAATGCTTTAAGTCATAAGCAAAAATGATTATCAAAAAACAAGAAACAATGAATAAAAAGCAAATTTTTAAAAAAACAGCAAGAGAAAAGCCATACAGTAATAAATCAATGTTTTGAAAGACTATAAAAAAGAACAAACCAGCTGTAGCCAATTCCACTAAAATATATTGGATAGATATTGGTTTTTTACAATAACGGCATTTGCCAGCCAAAACTAAGAAGCTTATAATCGGTATTAAATCATGCCATTTTAAATTTGATTTGCATTCCGGGCAATACGACCTGCCAAGTAAAAAACTAGCGTTTGTTGAAAGTCTGTAAATTACTGAATTTAAAAAAGAACCGACAATCAAACCAAAAATAAATATTAAAAAATAGATTAAAAACTGCATTGAAGTATTTTAACATTTTAGGTCTTAAAAATAAAAACCAGCAGGATAACCTGCTGATTCTCTTTTTTTTAATTCAAACTAAAACCTACCAAATAAAACAAGTGCAAGTCAAAGTAGTACCTGGCGCAGCAGCTAAATCTAGTTTTCTACTTCCCATATGAGTGGAAACAAAATAAATCTCGTTGCCGCTTATTGCGCTATCTTCTTCTAGAGTTGCATAAGCACAAAACCACTGATCTAAAATAGCACTATAATCATCATTAGTACAATCTAAAGCCCCTGTATTATTTGCCCACGTATAACTTTGTGAACTTAAAGGATCGCTCACAGCTTGTAAGTAGGTAGAAATTGCAGGAACACCACCAGTGCCGACATCTGTAAAATAGGCATCATTGTCTGAATAATATATTTCTTGAGCAGTAACGATCTGACGCATATCAGACTGTCTTACTGCATCCCTTGCTTTTTCTCTTGCTCCACCTAAAGAAACTAAAACAATGCCTGATAAAGTCCCAATAATTGCAATCACTACCAATAATTCAACTAATGTAAATCCTTTTTTATTTTTCAACATATTTTTGACAACTATTTATTAAAGGAATCGACCTTTTTCTAATTTTTTTTAAAAATCATTTTATTGAGTAATATCAATGCCACAGCAATCAGTATTTGAAGGCGTATAACCTGCTGATTCTTTTGAAAAAACTCCTTTATCTGAGGAGCAAAACCAAGTATCAGTTAATGATTCTGCTTTTGTATAAAGACAATAATAATAAGTTTCTCCAGCAGTCCAGGTATATTGGTATGGAGATGTGTCCACTGGATCACGGGGAACTGCAATTATAATATTGCCAATTGCGCTTAAAGTATTTGCTCCTGCGCCAGGAACAGGATACTGATTATCTCCAGCACCACAACTAGTTTCATTATAGCATACTTCCATAGCAGTGCTAATCTGTTTAAAATCTGCTCTTCTCTTAGCATCTCTTGATTTTTTCCTAGCAGGACCCAAAACAACAAAAACAGTGCTTGCTAAAACAGCGATCATTGCAATTACAACTAAAAGTTCTATTAAAGTGAATCCTTTTCTCTTCTCCACAATATTTTAAAAATTATTTTTTCTAATAATACATTTTAACACCTTTTTTAGAAAAAGTAATTCACAGAACTTAAAAAGTAATTACTTGATAAAGAGGCATTAAAACTGCAAGCATCATACCGCCAACAACAAGACCTAATACCATAATCAATGCTGGCTCTAAAAATGCTAAGGCATTAGTAATACCTCTTTCAACTTCTTTTTGATAGAACTTTGCAATACTCATTAAACTGTTATCTAAACTCCCTGTTTTTTCACCCACCAAAGTCATTTGAACAAAAACCGGAGGGAAAATCTCAGGAGAAAGCGCTAAAACAGAGGAGATTGGAGTTCCCTTTCTTACCTCATCTCTTACATTAAATATTGCTTGCTTATAAACTTCATTTCCAACAATATCAGCAGAAAGTTCCAATGACCTAGTAATCAACAGCCCGCCAGAAATTAAAGTAGCAAGACTTTCAGCAAACCTGGTAAGATAGAGTGTTTTTATTAGTGGTCCGAGAACAGGAATTTGAAGAGAAAATCTGTCAAAAAAACTTTTTCCTTTTTTTGTTTTGTAATATCTAATAATTGCGAAAAAGGAAAGGAAAATAACTGACAATATGACAAGTCCATTTTTCCTTACAAATTCAGAAGTTGCAAGCACCGATTGAGTAACTTTCGGAATTTCAGCAGCGCTTTGTTCTATAACAGTTTTAAGCTGGGGAATAATAGAATAAACCATTAAAAATAAAATGGCGAAAACAAGCAATAAAACCATAGAAGGATAAATTAACGCTCCCTTGGTTTTTGAGCCAAGTTCATATTCTCTTTCTAAATGATCGGCTAAATAAGTTAAGGATTCTGAAAGATTACCAGAAACCTCTCCCGCTTTAACCATTGCAACATAGAAATTAGAAAAAGTTTCAGGATAACGCGCCAAGGCTTTAGAAAATGGACTGCCTCCTTCTATTTCTTTTGACAAAGTAAAAATCCTTTCTCTTAATTTTAAATTCCTTGTCTGGCCAGACAAAACCCTTAAAGATTCTGCTAAAGGAACTTCTGAACCAAACATCATTGACAGTTGTCTGGAGAACAAAACAATATCTCTTGAAGAAACTTTCCCAAAAGCCTCAATTCTTTTTGCATAAAAAGGAACATCAGCTTCTTTAAGATAAGTAACAAAAAAATCATATTTTTGTAGTAAAGTCATCGCAGATTCCTTAGAAGCAGCTTCTATTATTCCAATCCTAACCTCTCCTTCTTTTGTTCTAGCTTGATAATTAAATTTCATTCACTAATAAATATTAGAAATAATATTTAAGATTGCTATCTAGTAAGCATTCTCAACTCGCTTGGCGAAAGAGAATAATTAAGCGCATTTTCCAGTGATACCTCTTTTCTTTTTACCAAATCAGCTAAAGAACGGTTTAAAGCTATCATTCCTCTTTCAAGGCCTGTCTCAACAACCATTGGAATTTCATGAATCTTATTCTCTCTTATTAAATTAGCAATGGCAGGAGTTGCAAGCATTACTTCACAGGCCGGTATTAATCCTCCTTTAATCCTGGGAATTAATCTTTGGGAAACTACTCCTAATAAAGAACCTGATAATTGAGCCCTAACCTGATTTTGCTGTTGGGGAGGAAAAGAATCAACAATTCTATGGATTGTTTGAGAAGCAGAATTTGTGTGAAGAGTTGCAAAAACCAAATGCCCTGTTTCAGCAGCAGTAATAGCTGTGGCTATTGTTTCTGAATCTCTCATTTCTCCCACCATAATTACATTAGGATCCTGACGGAAAGTAGAACGAAGCGCTCTGGCAAAACTCATTGTATCCTGGCCAACTTCTCTTTGGTCAATAATAGCCTTGTCAGCAGTAAAAATATATTCAATAGGATCTTCAATAGTTACAACGTGGTCAGCCCTAATATGATTAATCTCATCAACTAAAGCTGCTAAGGTTGTTGATTTGCCCTGTGAAGACGGTCCACATATTACAACAAATCCTTGGGTTGCTTTTGTAAATTCGTGCAAAACAGGAGGAAGATTTAATTCTTCAACTGTCCTTATTTTGGCTGGAATTAGCCTTAAGGCACAAGAGATATTTCCCTTTTGAAAAAAAACATTCGCTCTAAAACGAGCCCTATCTTCGAAATTATATGAAAAGTCAATTTCTTTTTCTTTTAAGAATTTTTCTTTTTGAAACTCACTCATTAAAGAAAAAGCAAAACCTTCGGTATCAGCAGACATAAGTTTTGCCTCTTTAAGCAAAGGAACAAGACTTCCTGAAATTCTTAAAACAGGAGGATGCTCAACAGATAAGTGCAGGTCTGAAGCCTGCTCCTTAATTGTTAAATCAAAAAGTTTGCTAATCCTATTTTTATAATTTGCCATAATTATTTTTTAATTAACTATAACTAAAATATTATTTCAATACCTTTTTAATTTCCTCTATGACTTCTTGGGGGGTGTAGTGCGCTTTAATAAGATATTTAATAGCACCTAATTTTAAACCCTTTTCAACTTCTTCTTTTTGCCCAAGATTAGAAAGAACAATAACTTTCAAGTTTTTAAACTCTTCACTCTCATTAATCTGCTTTAAAACTTGCCATCCATCAATATGAGGCAAAACTATATCAAGCATTAATAAGTCAAAATTTCCTTCTTTTAATTTTCTCAAACCATCTTTTCCGTCATTAGCAACATCAATTGAAAAACCAAGGTCTTTTAATTTGGTTGTATAAATATCAACAAGAAACGGATCATCTTCTATAATAAGAACCTTCTGCTTCGCAGAAGAACCTTGATTTTTCGTTTTGTTCGAAATTAAAATATTTTTCATATTTTTCTAAAAAAAAGCAAGAATTATTCTCTCTACTTGGCTCTACAATTATTTTTGAAAAACCAAGCCCTTACTCTTCTTGGGTTACTCTTAAAACTTCTTCAATAGTAGTAATGCCTTGTAATACTTTTAATATGCCGTCTTGCCTGATAGTTGTCATTATTTGCTTTTCTGCCTCCTCTTTTAATTGTTTCTCAAAAAATCCTTTTAAAACCAGCTCGCCAAGCTCATCAGTCATTTTTAAAACTTCAAAAAGACCAATCCTTCCAGAAAATCCCTGATCATTACAATTCTTACATGCTTTTGACTCCCAGACAAATATGTCTCTTGTATTAATATCTTTTTTAATTTCTTTTGGAAAAAGTTCAATTTCTTTTAAAATCAAAAGTTCAATCTGTTTTTTAGGCTTTATCTTCTTTTTACAATCATCGCACAATTTCCTTACTAATCTTTGAGCTATAATCAAGCTTAATGTTGAAGGAATTAAAAATGGCTGAACCCCTAAATCAATAAGCCTTGGAATCACGCCTAAAGCAGTAGAAGTATGAAGCGTTGATAGTACAATATGGCCAGTTAAAGCGGCATGGGTAGCTAAAGAAGCAGTTTCTGAATCTCTTACTTCTCCAACCATAATTATATCAGGATCCTGCCTTAGCATGTGGCGCAAACCTTTTGCAAAATTATAACCAATGTCTGGTCTGATCTGAGACTGATTAACACCTTCTATAAAATACTCAACAGGATCTTCTAATGTAACTATATTTACTCCTTCCTTATTTAAAAGCTGTAAAATTGTATATAAGGTAGTTGTCTTGCCAGAACCAGTGGGCCCGGTTGCTAAAATCAGCCCATAAGGCCTTTGTACCATTTTTTCTACTGTTTTTCTATCTCTTTCAGATAATCCTAATTGTTCAAATTTTTTCAAACCAATTAAAGGATTCAACACCCTTATTGCCACTTTTTCACCTAAGGTTGTTGGAAAAGTTGCAACCCTAAAATCAATACTCTGACCCTCTACTCTTGCTGAAAAGCTTCCATCTTGAGGCATCCTTGATTCATCAATTTTTAAATTAGATAAAACCTTAATTCTTGCTACTACTGCTTGATGAACCCTTTTAGGTAAAAAAATAGAAGAATGAAGTAAACCAAGTAATCGAAAACGAATTCTAAGCTTGTCTTTCGTTGGTTCAATGTGAATATCAGATGCTTTTCCTTCAACCGCATACCTTAAAATAACAGCCACTACTTTTGCAATTGGAGCTTCTTCAACCAGTCTTTCTATTTCAGACTTGCCAACAGCTTTTTTTGTTTTCATCTCTTCTTCTAACTCTTCTAAAGCTTTACCAACCTCTTTTCTTAAACTTTGATGCTGTTTTAAAAGTTCGGCAAAAGTAGAAAAATTGATTAAAAAAACCTTGTAATCAAATTTTCCTCTTCTTGCTAAAAATTTCAGAGCTTCTTGAGCATCTAAATCTTCAGGATAAACCATACCAATATCCAAAACATTGTTTTTTCTGCTCAAAGAAACCATTTTGTAATTGTTTGCAGTTTCCTGGGGAATAAGCTCTAAAACCTCTAAAGGAACTGATTTAGGATCAATAGTTTTTAGAGGGACTTCCAGATATTCTGATTTTAATTGAAATAGAAAATCTTCAGAAACTATCTGTTTCTCTAAAAGAACAAGCTCTTCTTTTTTTAAAGAAGTTTTAATTTCTTTTTCTAGAGCTTCTGCTTTTTGCTTGTCTAAAACTCCTTTTTTTACTAATTCTTTTAAAAGAGACATAATTAAAAAGGAATAAATGGATTTTCTCTTCCAAATTCACCTTCAAAACTTGGGGTTTTGTCAATTAATTGAAATTGTTCCAGCAATGGATTATTAAAAATATTGAAATTAATTTCAATACTTTTTAATCTTTTTGAAATTAAAATCTCTACAGGTTCTTGATCAACTTTAAATCCCGACCAAAGAACAAAACCAGCGATCAAAATCAAGACAATAAAAAGAATTATTAAATTTCTTTGCTTTTTTACCTGTTGTTCAAATTTTATTGCCATAATCAATACGAATAAGCTGTGATTTTAATATTAAATCTAAATTCATCAATTTTTTCAGGATAAGAAAAATGAATCGTATCAATATCAATAAGTCTTGATGAGTTTTCAATAAAAGAAAGGAATTTCTTAAAACCATCATAATCTCCTGTCACAATGAAATTTACTTTTGTTTTTTTAATTTTCTCATCCACAACTGAAGAGCCTAAACTTATGCTACCCAGGGCAAGACCTGACTGGGAAGCTGATTTTTGGACAAAAGCTAAAAGTTCCGGCACCTCAGGACTTAAGGGCAGTCCAGTTTCTATTTTTGCCAGCAAATCCTTGTTTTTTTCCAGCTTTTCAGCAATTTCTTGAAGTTTTTGAAAATATTCTTCCTGCGATCTTAAGTCTTGTTCTTTTATTGTAATTTCTTTTTGATATACACTAAAAGATTGGTAATTTTGAAAAACAAGAAACAATAGCGATATTATTATCACTGCAAAAAAAATCATTAAAAAGGAAAAATATTTTCTCATTTTAGTATATAAACATTTTTTTATTTAAAGATATTTCCAAATCGAAATCAATGCCTCCTGCTTTATTTATTGAAGTATTAGTTAAAACTACATCTTCAACCAGCAATTCTTCATTTAAAGCTGTAAGCTGTTGGTCTAAAGTTGAAAAACTATCAGTGCTCCCAGATAATGCTATTCTTACCTCTTTTGCAGTCAAATTAATCTTAGAGAAAAAAATGCGAGGATGAGTTTTAGCTGATAAAAAGTCGAAGAACTTTGAACTTAGAACATGAGCATTCAAAAATGGCGCAATGGCTTCTATTTTATTTTTGTAATAAATATTTTCTTCTTCTAATTCAATCCTTTCTTGAGTTCTTCCTTGAGTAATCTTTATTCCAAGTTCTTCGGAATAGACTTGAGAATTTTGAATTAAATTAGCTAAAAGAAAATAAATGATAATTAAAACAATAACAATAAATATTAAAAGATAAAACAGGGTTTTCTGCCACTTACCTGCTTGCTCAACTGGCCTTGGTATTATGTCAACCACAATATTTTTTTAAAAATTTAATTATTAAATTATATTCTTGTTCCTCTTAAAGCTGCCCCAACAGCAATAGCATATGAAGGCCCCATTTCTTTTAAAGTTTGTTCGAGTATGGGTGGAAAAAAGATCTCTGAAAAAGGACTGGCAATCTCAACTTCTTTTTTAAAATAATCTCTAAATGAATCCATAAGGCCTGGAAGCATAGCAACTCCGCCAGCTAAAATTATCTTTACGACATCTTTTCTTTTTTTCAAATAAAACTCTTTAAACACTTTATCAACCTCTCTAATTATCAGTGCGATTAAAGGCGTTAAAACTTCTTTGATGCTTATTTTTTCTGAATTATTTATAAGAGAAGAAATACCGTACTCTTTTTTAAACTCTCTTGCTTTATTATAATCAATAGAAAGTGCTTTTGAAATCCTTTCTGTTAGAATATCTCCTGAAATATCAAAACTGTGAGAGACTTTCAAAGCCCCTTTATCAATTATACTACAAGTGGTACTTCTTGCTCCAATATCAATTAAAGAAATTGTTGATTTATCCTCTTTTTTTACCAAAGACCTTATCAGGCCAAAAACTTCTGCTTCTAATCCAATTAGTTCTAATTCTGCGTAACTGGCAATCTCTTTGTACTGATTAATAACTTCATTAGGAACAGTAACAAGTAAAATTTCAAATCTTTGACCCTTTCTCCTTGTTTCTTTATTAAGTATCTGCCAATCAAGCGTTACTTCTTCTAAAGGAAGAGGAACATAACGTCTGGCTTCAGATCTTACTGCTTGAGACAATTCTTCTTCGCTCATTGATGGTAACTCAAAAGAAGTAAAGAAAGTTGAAAAATCAGGAATTGCAAGAACAGACTGCTTGGTTTTAATGTCTGCTTCTTTTAACACAGCTCTTATTGCTCTTGAAATATCTTTGCTCAAAAGAGAAAGCGTGCTTTTTTCAAAAGTTCTAAAAGGTTCTTTGTATAAAACTGAAGCTGAGATCTCACCGTAATTTTCTAATTTATTCCTTCCAGCCCAACGCGACAATTCTACGATTTTAATTGCAGAAGTACCAATATCAATACCCAAAAACTTTTTTGGAAATAATCCTAAAAACTGCATTGTATGATATTATACCACAATGAATAACAAACTAAAACGATTTTTTCTTGATTTATTGTTTCCAAGAGCGTGTTTTGGCTGTAAAAAAGAGCAAACCTACTTATGCCAAGATTGCGAAAGTGTTTTAGAAGTATTTTATACCCATCAAAAATTCAAAAACCCGCAATTAGATGATTTATACTTTGCAGTTTCTTATGAAAAACCTTTAATAAAAAGATTAATTACCCAATTTAAATGCCAACCCTTTGTAAAAGAGCTTTCACAAAATCTTTCACAATTAATAATTAATCACTTTCAATTAATAGAGTTCAACAATCATGAATTTAATAATTTTTTAATTGTGCCTGTCCCTTTATATATTAAAAGATTAAAATGGCGGGGATTTAATCAAGCAGAGGAATTAGCAAAATATTTATCAGAGTTTTTTAAAATTCCATTAATCAATGATGTTTTAATAAAAAATAAGCAAACTAAACTCCAGGTGGAACTTCCAAAAGAGAAAGGAAAACAAAACATCATAAATGCTTTTAAGTGTATTAATAAAGAAAAAATTCAAAACAGAAATATTCTGCTTGTTGATGACATTTATATAACTGGCTCAACGGTAACAGAATGCGCCAGAATTTTAAAAAACTCTGGCGCTAAGAAAATCATTGGAGCAGTTATTGCGATAGCCCAACCTTAATTATTCCAATCCCTGAATCTCTTTTTCTAGCTTACTAAAGAATATTTTTGAAAATTCTAATCTTTTTTTAGCGATTTCTTTAGCTTTATTAGTATACAAATAATCTACAATATGCTTGTCTTTGGTTTCCCAGTTAAGCTGAGGACTATGCTTCGTTCTATCTTGAATTCTTCCATTTAATCTTCCTCCAAGGTTTTCTTTAGCATATTCTTCAATATCTACCTTCTTATAAATATGAGCATTATTTTTTCCAACCCACACAAAAGCTCTAGCAATACCAATTGCTCCAGCAGTATCTAATTTATCTGCATCAAAAACAATCTTAGCCTCTAAGGTCTTTGGTTTATTTTGAGTCCTGTACCTATGAGAAATGATACAACCTTTAATATGGTTAATTTTGTCTTTTGAATATCCTAATTCTTTTAGAAACGGCTCAGCAAGCTTTGCGCTTTCAATGGCATGGTCAGTGTTTCCTGACTTATCTTTTCTTTCCTTAATTCCCCCAATGTCGTGTAACAATACAGCTATTTTTATAACTTCTAAATCAACATCTTCATTTTCAGCTAACTTCAAAGCATTAGCATAAACTCTCATAACGTGATCCATATTATGAGCTGAGCATTTTTCTTCTTGAAGATATTTTTCTGCAAATTGTTTAATTTGCTCTAATTTATCCATATTTTAGAAAATAAAGCGGAAGGGGTGGGACTCGAACCCACAAGCCCCTTACGGGGCGCTGATTTTCAAGACCAGTTCCTTACCAATTCGGAGCACCCTTCCATTTCATACAAAATACTATAACTAGGATAGGCTAAGCCTGTCCTATAAATGTGGGCGGAGGAGGTGAGATTCGAACTCACAAGCCGCGTTTAAGCGGCACAGTTTAGCAAACTGGTGGAATGACCATTATCCGACTCCTCCTTATTTTATGTATACTACCTTAACTTTTGTACCTTTTCAAATGCTTTACATTATGAAAACTAAATATTTGGAGATATTTTTCCATGCTTTCTTTACTATCAAGCCACACATCTATATCTCTAGATATTCTAGCTCTTAACCCATTCTGCTTGAGAGTGTTAAACACAAATTGAACAAGGGGCTTAGAATAATTTGTAAAACAAAGTTTCTTATAACTATAGTATTTTCCACCAACTTTATAACGATGAGTAAAAACACTGCCATCAGTATCAATCAAACCTCTGGCACAAGAAATACTATATTGTTTATTTTTTTTAATCCACTCAGGAACATCTACTTGTTGTTTTACTTTACTTCCCTGTTTTAATCCAAGCCTTTGAACACAAAATCTAACTAATTTACTTCTAGAAAGAATATATCTTACTGCTCTGCATTTTCTATCATAAGAAATACCAACATGAATCTTAAATAACTTTTTCGCTAATTTATATACAAAATCGCCGTATTCTTTATCGGTTTCGCTATTTAACGTCACTATAATTTGCCTTTTGCTAATTCCTCCATCGCCTAAAACAATCCCTACGAATTCTGCAAGCTCTCTAGAAAAATCAGGCTTGTTAACTGGTTTATACGCCCCCAAAAAATTATATTTATATTTTCCCTCTCTTTTCCACCACTCATACCATTTTTTCTTTCGATATTCGGGGTTTCCGCCTACATAGCCGTATTTTTGAATACAGGCTATCGCGCCAAGGTTAGCACCTATTTTACTGCCTTTATCAACGTACCAAAACGGATCTTTAATTTCTATATCAGTTGGCATTGTCATCTTTGCAATATTAGATATCCTCTTTACTACATCAAGGGGCATAGAATATTCTTCTCTTTTCCAGTCATTTAATGTTCTCTTATGCACTTTAATTTTTTCAGCAAGCTCAAGCCAAGAAACATCTAAATTATTTAACGCTTTTAACAAAAATTTCTGTTGTTTTCTAGGAAGAAAAATAACCCTTTTTTCAAAATTCTTATTTCTTTTTAAAGATTCGCTCATTATTCCATTTTAATTCTCTGAACTAATAAAGTCAATTGATTTAAGCTTAATTTTATGATATTTTTATCATATAGTCCCCATAGCTTAATGGATAAAGTAATTGCTTGCGGAGCAATTGATAGAGGTTCGACTCCTCTTGGGGACACATTAATATAAAATAATAAATATGATTACTTGTTTTTTCGAAAACAACAATAAAGCATTTTTAAGACACATTACTGTAGATAATATTGTTATTAAAAACAATGAAATTCTTCTTGTTAAACGCGCTTCTGATACACCAGCTCATCCTAATAAATATGCCTTGCCAGGAGGCTATTTAGATAGAAATGAAACCATAAGCCAGGGTGCTTTGAGAGAATTTGAAGAAGAAACTGGTTATAAAGGAAAAATAGTTTCTTTATTTAGAATTAATAGTAATCCAGACAGAAAAGGAGAAGACAAACAAAATGTAGATTTTGTTTATTTAATTGAAGCAAAAGAAAAAGTCTCTGAACCTGATAATGAGATAAGTGAAGTGGTTTGGTTTGATCTCAACAACTTGCCGAAGCCTGAAGAATTTGGTTTTGACCATTATGAAATCATTAAGCTTTATTTAAAACACAAAGAAAAACCTTTCTCTTTGCCAATTTTTAATTTATAGTTCTTTATGAATCTATCAACTCCTATTGAGAAAATACCACACGTTGGTCCTCAGTATCAAAAAAAATTAAACAAATTAGGAATTAAAACTATTTCTGATTTATTATTTCATTTTCCTCATCGCTATGAGGATTTTTCTGATTTAACACCAATAGCCGAAGTTAAAGCTGATGAAAAAGTTTGTATTCAAGGCAAAATAACAGATATTCAAAATATTATCACAAGAAAAAGGCGGTTTGTTTTAACAAAAGCAACAATTGAAGATGATTCTGGAGAAATAAAAGCAATCTGGTTTAATCAACCCTATTTAGTTGACAGTTTAAAGCCTGGTGCTTCAGTTTGCTTAGCAGGAAAAATAGCTTTAAATAAAAAATATTTTCCCGGAGTTTATTTATCGAGCCCAGTTCATGAAAAATTATCTGAAGATGAACAAAAAAACCTAATTCACACAGGAGGATTAATCCCAGTTTATCCAGAAACAGAGGGGCTATCATCCCGCTGGCTAAGATATATTATAAGACCGCTTTTAGCTAATTTTAAAAATAAAATCAAAGATCCTTTGCCTGAATTCATCCAGAATGAAAATCAATTACTGCCTTTAAATAAAGCTCTTTGGCAGGTTCATTTTCCAGATTCCAATGCTTTAGCTGAACAATCAAGAAAAAGATTTTCTTTTCAGGAAATATTCTTCATTCAGTTAAATGTTTTAATGGAAAAATTAAAATTAAAACAAAAACAAGCCGTACAAATTCCATTTAATTTAGAAACAACTAAAAGCTTTGTTAAGAGTCTGCCATTTAAACTTACTACTGCTCAAAGAAAATCGAGCTGGCAGATTTTAAAAGACTTAGAAAAACCAAGGCCAATGAACAGATTATTAGAAGGAGATGTTGGCTCTGGAAAAACAGTTGTAGCTGTCATTGCAGCTTTAAACACAGCTAAAGCTGGTTTTCAAACTGCTTTTATGGCTCCAACAGAAATATTAGCTGAACAGCATTTTAAAAACATTTCAAATGCTTTGAAAAAATTTAATCTTAAAATCGGATTATTAACTAGAACTGGCTATAAGGTAATTAACAAAAAAACAACAAAGAAAAAGCTTATAGAACAAATTAAAAGCGGAGAAATTGATATTCTAATTGGAACGCATGCTTTAATTCAAGAAAATGTAAAATTCAAAAACTTAGCTTTAGTAATTTTAGATGAACAGCACCGTTTTGGAATTGAACAACGGGCTAAATTATGTCAGCAAAAAAACATTGTCCCCCACCTGCTTTCAATGACAGCTACTCCAATTCCAAGAACTTTGACTTTAACAATTTATGGAGATTTAGACTTGTCAATTTTAGATGAACTGCCAAAAGGAAGAAAAAAAATCATCACAAAGCTAATCAAACCAAAGGGCAGGCAAAAAGTTTATGAATTCATTAAAAGTGAAGTTAAAAAAGGAAAACAAGTCTTTGTGGTTTGCCCGCGAATAGAACCAAAACAAACAAGTGGTGATTGGTCAGAAGTAACAGCTGTAAAAGAAGAATATGAAAAATTATCACAAAAAATCTTTCCTAAACTAAAAGTGCGAATGCTTCATGGAAAATTAAAAAGCAAAGAAAAACAACAAATAATGAAAGGTTTTAAATCAGGAAAAACCAATGTTTTAGTTTCAACTTCAGTAGTAGAGGTCGGTATTGATATCGAAAATGCAACAATAATGATTATTGAAGGAGCTGAAAGATTTGGTTTAGCCCAGCTTCACCAGTTCAGAGGAAGGACAGGAAGAGGGGAAGATCAATCCTATTGTTTTCTATTTACCAGCACTTCAGAAATAGGAACTACCCGGCGCTTGCAAGCGCTACTTAAATCAAATGATGGCTTTGAATTAGCAGAAAAAGATTTGGCTATAAGAGGACCTGGTGACATGTTTGGTATTCGGCAATGGGGAATTCCTGATTTAATAATGGCTTCTTTAAAAGATGTAGAATTAATTGAGAAAACACGCTTTTGGGCAAAAGAAACTTTAAAACAAGACCCAACTCTTAAAAAAAATCCGCTCTTGGCAGATAAGATTAAGCAATTTGGGAAAACAATTCATCTCGAATAACCTATCAAACCTGTGCTCGATTAAAACAATCACACATTATACTGGCCACTCCTCTATCATTAGAGACTCTTTTTTCTTTTTAATAGGAAGATTTTGGTAAATTTCTTCAGTAATAAACGGAATAAATGGATGAAGTAATTTCAAAGAAGAAATTAAAGCATAAAGCAACACTTTTTTTGTTTTTAATTTTTCTTTTTCAGTTTTTGCTTTAGTTAATGTTTTTTTAGAATCTTCAATGCACTTATCACAGAATTCACGCCAGAAAAAATCATACAAAGCTTGTGATGCCTGACCAAACTCAAATTTATCTAAATATTTATCAATAGATTTAGTTGTTTTTTTAATTGAACTTAAAATCTTTTTTTCATTCTTTGAAAGTTTTAATTTTGAAATTTGAACTTTGGTCGGAACTTGTATCTCTTTATCTCCAACCTGCATTATTACAAATCTTGTTGCATTCCAAATCTTATTGCAGAACTTTTTGCCCATAATAATTGTATCTTCATTAAACCTAACATCTTGTGCTCCAGTTAAAATCCAAGACAAACCAAATCTAGTGGCATCAGCTCCATATTTATCAATCAAATCCAAAGGATCAATACCTGTTCCCAATGATTTGGACATTCTTCTGCCATCTTTAGCTAAAATTGTTGGATGAACGTATACACGATCAAAGGGCTTTTTCTTCATAAATTCCATTCCAGAAAAAACCATTCTTGCCACCCATAAATTGATAATGTCTCTTGCGGTTGTTAAAACATTTGTCGGATAATATGTTTTTAAATCTTTTGTTTTTTTAGGCCAGCCAAGTACTGCAAAAGGCCATAAGGCTGAAGAAAACCATGTATCCAATACGTCATCTGAACCTTTAATAGGAACTTTATGCCCCCACCAAATCTGTCTTGAAATGCACCAATCATGTATATTGGACAACCAATCAAAATATGTTTTTTCAAATCTTTTAGGATAAAACTTGATTCTTCCACTTTTAACTTCTTTTTCAGCCATTTTCGCCAATTTATCCATTTTCATAAACCATTGATTAGAAGGGACAATTTCAATAATTGAATTACAACGATAACATTTTGGAACCTGATGGATATAATCTTCTATTTTTTCGATTAAGCCCAATTTATTTAAATCATTAATAATTTTTTCCCTTGCTTCTGAAACCTTAAGACCAATGTAGTTTAAAGGAGCTTTGTCACTCATTTTATTCTCTTCGTTAATCACTTTTATCATTCTTAATTTATGAGCAATTCCCATAATATAATCTTTTGGGTCGTGAGCTGGAGTAACTTTCACTGCCCCTGTGCCAAATTCAATATCAACCATTCTGTCAGCAATAATCGGAATTTCTCTGCGCACAAAAGGCAAAATCACTGATTTGCCAATAAACTTTTTGTATTTTTTGTCTTTGGGATTTACTGCTACTGCAGTATCACCTAGCATTGTTTCAGGCCTTGTTGTTGCAACTGTAATATATTCTTGTTTTTCACTTTTTATTTTTTTATCCTGTTTAATCGGGTATCTTATATACCAAAGCTTTGAATCTTTTTCTTTACGTTCCAATTCAAGATCTGATAAACTTGTTTTACATTTAATGCACCAATTAACAGGTCTTTCTGCCTGATAAATTAATCCTTTTTTATGATAATGTAAAAATGTTTTTTTAACTGCTTTAGAGTAATCTTCATCCATTGTAAATCTTATTCTTGACCAATCCAAAGAACAACCCATCCTTTTAAATTGATTTAAAATAATGTTTCCGTATTTTTCTTTCCACTGCCAAATACGTTCAATAAACTTCTCTCTGCCCAATTCTTCTCTTGTTTTACCCTCCTTAATCAGTTGTTTTTTAACCTTAGCTTCAGTTCCTATGCCAGCATGGTCTGTTCCAGGAAGCCATAAAGTCTTATAGCCTTTTAACCGCTTCCACCTGATCAAGATATCCTGAATAGTGGATTGCAAAGCATGGCCCATATGGAGATTGCCTGTTACGTTTGGCGGAGGAATAGTAATACAATATTGTTTTTTTCTTTTTCCAGGTAATTTATCAGGATTAAAAAAACCAGTTTTCATCCAAAACTCATAAATTCTATCTTCAACATTTTTAGGATCGTATGTTTTTGCTAGTTTTGATTTCATAATCTCAAATTAGCATTAACACTGATTTTTTTCCAGCTTTTAGTCTTAGAACCCAGCCATCTATAATAAGAAACTATTGCTATCATTAAAGCATTGTCTGTTGAATATTTTTTATCTGGTATTTTATATCCAACACCTGTTAACTCTCTTTTTATTTCAGCTTTAAATTGCTTGCGCAACTGACTATTTGCAGAAACCCCGCCTCCTAAGATTATCGTTTTAACTTTATACTCTTTGGCAGCCTTAATGGTCTTATAAACTAAAACATCAATAATAGCACTTTGAAGTTCATAAGCCATTGCTCTAATATATTCTTTTGATTTTTTGATTTTTGGCTTTTGGTTTTTAAAATGATATAAAGCTGCTGTTTTTAAACCAGAAAAACTGAAATCATAATTTTTTTGATAAATCATTGGTCTGGGCAGATCAACTTTAATTTTTGATTTTCTTTTATCGTATTCTTTTGCAATTTTTTCAATTATCGGTCCTCCTGGATATTCTAAGCCAAGCATTCTGGCCACTTTATCAAAACACTCACCAGCAGCATCATCTCTAGTTTCACCTAGTATTTTATACTTACCAAAACCTTTTACTAAAACAATTTGAGTATGGCCACCAGAAACTATTAGCGCCAAGGCTGGAAACATTTTTTTAAAATCTTCTGAGTTTAAATTTAAAAAATTAGCATAAATATGAGCTTCAATATGATTAACAGGAATGATAGGAACTTTTAAATCTTTAGCTGTTTTTTTGGCAAAATTAACACCTGACCAAAGGCATGGCTCTAATCCTGGACCAGTTGTTACAGCTATTGCGTCAACTTTCGGATTTTTAGCCTCTTTTAAAGATTTTTCCAAAACAACAGGCAGATTTTTTTCATGCTCTCTTTTGGCTAGTAATGGATAAACGCCTCCATATTTTTTATGGATTTCAACTTGTGAAGACACAATATTTGATAAAACTTTGATTTTTGGCTGTTTTCTACCACTGATTCTGATTACAGAAATACAAGTATCATCACAAGATGTCTCAATTGCTAAAATAATCATAATATTGCTTATTTTATCATTATTTTTTAAGAATAAAAGGGTTGATTTTTTAAGATTTTGATATAGAATATAGTAGTATTAACAACAATTAAGGCCCCATCGTCTATCGGTCAGGACTTTGGATTTTCAATCCAACAAGGCGGGTTCGACTCCCGCTGGGGTCACTAATTAAAATTATATGCATCTACAACATCAAAACGTAATTGATTTAAGATTAAAAGGGGAAAGCTATAGAGAAATTTCAAAAATTACAGGTGTATGTAAAAGTTCAGTTAGTAGATGGTGTAAAAACTTAAAACTACCTTTAAAAATACAAAGAATTCTTAAAAAAAAGACCAAAGCCAGTCAATCTTTATTGGTAGCATACAATAAAAAACGACACCGTATCGTACAACTTGAAAATAAACAAATTAGAAAAAAATCAGCAGATCAAATTCGTTTACTGTCGAAACATGAATTATTATTGATCGGTACTGCTCTCTATTGGGGAGAAGGATATAAAAAACAACTCAAAAGTAAAAGCCCTTATGTTGATTTCGTAAACTCTGACCCTTATATGATTATTTTATTTCTTCGTTTCCTACAAGAAATTCTTGAAACTCCTGAAGAGAAAATCAAAGTATCTATTCGAATTCACCCAAATATCAATGAACAATCAACTCTTAATTTTTGGAGTACAACTACAAACATTTCTCCAAGTCGTTTCCGTATCACGCGTCAAATAAGTAAAGCAAGTAAAGGAAAACGTTCAAAAAATTCTCTTCCTAATGGAGTGCTTAGCATACGAGTTTATAATAGACGTAAATTCTTCCAAATAAGAGGCTGGATTGACGGATTGATCCAACGAACATGAACAAAAACTATTTATCTCTTTCTAAAGCCGAAGATTTAGAAAATCCCAAACAAAGAGTTATATATAGATTTTTGGAAATCCTTCCTGGACTTTTGTCCTGGTTAACCTTACTAGGCTCTTTTTTCTTTTCATGGCTATCACCAATAATAGTAGCAATCTTTATAATCCTTTTTGATTTTTACTGGCTTTTGAAAATAGGTTATTTATCATTTCACCAGATAGCAAGTTTCAATAAAATGAAAAAAAATCTTGGAATTGACTGGTTTAAAAAAGTTTCTCAAATTAATGGCTGGGACCAAATTTACCATTTAATAATTCTTCCATTTTATAAAGAGAATAAAGAGATTATTGAAAGTTCCTGCCAAGCAATGTTAGATTCAGATTATCCAAAAGAAAAAATAATGATTGTATTGTCAGTAGAGGAAAGAGCGGGAAAAGAGGCGCAAATTATAGCAAGCCAAATGAAAGAAAAATTTTCTTCAAAATTCTTTAAATTTTTAGTTACAACTCATCCCCAAAATTTAGAATCTGAAGTAGCTGGCAAAGGATCAAACACAACTTGGGCAATTAAAAAAGCAAAACAAGAAATAATTGAACCTCTTGATATGGACAAAGATAATATTATTGTCTCAACTTTTGATATTGATACAAAACCATATCCCCAATACTTTTCATGTCTAACATATCATTTTTTAACAGTTGAAAATCCACAACGTTGTTCTTACCAACCTATTCCGGTTTACAATAATAATATCTGGAAAGCACCGGCATTTTCCCGGGTTATTGCTACTTCAGGCACTTTCTGGCAGATGATGCAGCAGGAAAGACCAGAAATACTTGTTACCTACTCATCCCATTCAACGCCATTTAAAGTTTTGGAAGAAGTGGGTTATCCAAAAAATGTTGTTTCTGATGATTCAAGGATTTTTTGGAAATCCTATCTTTTCTATGATGGCGATTACAGGGTAATTCCTTTGTATTATCCTGTTTCCATGGATGCAGTATTGGCCAAGAATTTATTTAAAACAATTATTAATCAATACAAGCAACAAAGAAGATGGGCCTGGGGCTGTAATGACATTCCATTCATGATCTATGGATTTTTAAAAAACAAAAAAATAGCCCTTTCAAAAAAAATCTCATATTCATTTAATGTTTTAGACGGATTTTGGTCATGGACAACTGCTTCTTTTTTAATCTTTTTTCTGGGTTGGCTTCCTTTAATGCTTGGAGGTGAAAAATTCAATGTAACAATGTTGTCATATAATCTGCCTAGATTTACAACCAACTTAATGAGAATATCTATGATTGGAATGATTGTATCTTCAATAATCAGTCTTTTGATTCTTCCTAAAAGACCAAAAGGGACCAGTAAGTTCAAAAATCTTTCAATACTGCTTCAATGGTTGTTTTTGCCTTTAACTTTGATTTTTTTCGGAGGTATTCCTTCACTTGACGCCCAAACCAGATTAATGTTTAAAAAATATCTGGGCTTTTGGGTAACTGAAAAAGAAAGGGGGGAAGCCTAAAAATTGGTTATTTATTTTTTCCATTGTATAATTAATTTATCTAAGTTATGAATGATTTTTTAAATTATCCTTTATATATTTTCTTTGGAATACTGCCCAGCATAATCTGGCTTTTATTTTATTTAAGAAAAGATTCTCACCCTGAACCAAAAAAAATGATTTTAAAAATCTTCTTCTATGGAGCTATTATTACAATTCCTGCAATTTTATTTGAAACACTATTTTTTGAAGTAGTTAAAATATTAAACTTACCAACTTTAACTGCATTTATTTTAAATATCTTTTTAGGAGTTGCCTTAATAGAAGAAGTTTTAAAATATTTAGTAATAAAACAAAAGGTTTTGAACAATCCTGAATTTGATGAACCAGTTGATGCAATGATTTATATGATAATTGCAGCGTTGGGTTTTGCTGCAGGAGAAAATTTGTTAATTTTATTTCCGCTCCAAAATCCTTTTTTATCAGAAATATTTGAAATTTCTTTTTTAAGATTTTTAGGAGCAACATTTCTTCATGCATTAGCTTCAGCCATAGTAGGATATTTTATTGGTCTTTCCTTTTTTGAAAAACAAAAAAGAAATAAGCTGATTTTCATAGGGCTAACAATAGCAATATTGTTGCATGGTTTCTATAATTTCTTTATAATAAAAATTGAAAAAGGCTTAAATCTTTTAGTGGCTTTTTCTCTCTTAATAATTACAGCTGTTTTTGTTTCTTATGGTTTTAAAAAACTTAAAAATCTAGCTGGAACAAAAACAGATTTAATAAATTAAAAATATGGCATCATTTTTAGAAAAACTTAAAAAAGGAATGGGCGTCGAGGAATTAGAAAGCACAAAAACTCCAACGCCAAAAAAAGAACCCAAACAAGAAAAAAAAGAAACACCAGTTAAAAAAACAATAACTAAAACAAAAGTGAAAAAAGCAACTCTAAAGCCCGAAGTGAAAAAGGAAGAAAAAGTTGAAAAAGAAACCACTCAACCTGCTCCAGTTTTAACAAAAGAAAAAAAAGAGCAATGGCCTCAATTAGAAGGAGAATTAGCTGTTGATGTTTATCAAACTGATTCAGATTTAATAATTCAATCAGCTATTGCCGGAATAAAACCAACAGACATTGACATTTCAATCGATGATGATGTCATAACGCTTAAGGGTGAAAGGAAAAGGTTAGCTGATGAAGAAGGTGATTACTTTTATCAAGAATGTTACTGGGGACCATTTTCTCGTCAAATAATTTCTCCTGTTGAAATTGACTCTGAAAGAGTTGATGCAACTTTAAAAGAAGGAATTCTAACAATAAAGATTCCGAAAATAACAAGGAATAAAAAATCAAAGATTGTTGTAAAAGGATAAATATGCACTTAAAAACTAAAACCGCTTGGAAAAGCGGTTTTAAGTTATTGTGCCGAAGGTGGGAGTTGAACCCACAAGCCATAAATGGCATGAGGTCCTAAACCTCACGTGTTTGCCAGTTTCACCACTTCGGCACGTATTAACAACTCAATTCTATCTTTTTTAACACACAAAATCAATCCCAAATTAGGATTGATTTTGCTCTTTTTAAAATTAATATTAACCAACAATTGCTACTACAATTGATGGAACTGCTCGAGACAATAAGGCAACTGCTAAACCAATCATTGCATACATTATTCTCTCTCGTCCTTTCTTTACTTTCTCTGGGTCACCTGCTGCTGTTAAGATGTCAAAAGCACCTAAAATCGTGAATAAAGATACTACTGCTATCAAACCAAAAAATATCCAATCAACAACAGTATAAACTGTATTTAGTAAGCAGCACATTCCCCAAGCATCTACCGAATCAGTTATTGCGCCCACTGTACAAGCAGATTCGAAATCAGCTACTTCGGTATGAGTTATCTCACAACCAGTTACTGGCTGTGCTGAAACTATCATAGGCACCACAAGCACTGTTAATGAAGTTATTGCAATTAAGCTTAAAAATACTTTTTTCATTCTTTTTTATGTTCAAATCTTTTTTTAAATCGACCTTTCGTTTTTTTTAATAATTGATAATTTAATGCTCGTTTCTAACTGACTCCTAAAAGATTCATTATCATTCCCATTATACCTCTTGCAAGCAAAATTACAAAGAAGCCAACAGCTGTCCAAATAATGATGTTTTTAGCTCTTTTAATTTGCTCTAAATTACCCCCTGCTGTAACAAACAAAAATCCAGCCATAATAACCATGAGAGGCGCTAGCACAGTAGCAATTTTGAAAATAAAATTAATGACATTATTAATAATATCTTCAAACTCGTCACTGGCTAGAGGATTTTTAATCTCTATGGTATCAGCACTTAATGTGCCAGGCATCATTGTTACTGCAACCAAACTAATTAGGAAAAGTAAAATAAAATATCTTGTTTTTTTCATATACCTCATTTTACAATAATTAAGCCCCAGTGGTAAATACCTGCTTTGAATTCTTTTTTAAATTGAAATTCAAGCTTTTGGGCAATTTGTTTCACATCATCAGCTGAAATCTTTTTTTCTGGTCCTAAATTTGAACCATCCAGCCAATCAACAATTAAAACCTGACCTTTTGGCTTTAAAACTCTTTTTACTTCCTGTAAAATCTTATCAATATCTTCAACCCCAAATAAAAGATTTGTCAGTAAAACCAAATCACAGGATTCACTAAGAAGTTTTGAATGTTTTTCCACGTCTGCTTGTATAAGTTCAATATTCAGAACTTTAAAAGTTTTCATTTTGCTTCTTAAGGCAGAAAGCGGTTCTTTTAAAATATCAATTGCATATACTTTTCCGTTTTCAAGCATTTTTGCCAAAGGAAATACCCATCCTCCAGAACCACAGCCAAAATCAGCTGCAATAAAATTCTTCTCAACATTAAGCTCATTTAATACTTTTTGTGGATCAAGAAATGACATAATAAGCCTTTAAAGTTATTTTACCTAATCAAAGATATTTTTAAAAGAAAGCTAAATGCAAGCAATAGAAGCAACCTTATCATTGGGTTTGAGCCTCATAATTCTTACTCCCTGGGTTGCTCTTTTTTGCTTTGAAATAGAACGAATCTTAATCCTTATAACCTGAGCCTGGCGGGAAATAACAATTAAATCTTCTTCCTGCTGATTTAAAATCCTGGAAGCAACCAAATCCCCTGTTTTAGAAATAATATTAGCAGTTTTTATTCCTGTACCTCCTCTTTTCTGAAGCCTGTATTCTTTAATATCAGTTCTTTTTCCATAGCCATTTTCACTAACAATCAGTAAATATTTTTTAACCTTATCTTTTGTTTTTTCTTGTTTGATTTTTTGAATTACGTCCATACCAATTAATTCATCCTGTTTTTTAAGCCTTATACCTGTTACGCCAGCAGCAGGTCTGCCCATTGGTCTAATATCTTTTTCTTTGAATTTAATTGACTTGCCTTTTTTAGTAACTAAAATCACATCATCATCACCAGTTGTCTTACAAACTTTTTCAAGTAAATCTCCTTTTTTAAGTGAAATTGCAATCAACCCTGAACGTCTGACATTTTTAAATTCTTTAAGGCTGGTTTTTTTAACTACTCCTTTTTTAGTTGCCATTACCAGAAATTGTGCATGATCATTGTTTTTCTCTTCTTTTCCTAAAGGAATGATTGAAAGCACTTTTTCATGGTTTGATAATTCCAAGAAATTAAGAAGGCCTCTTCCTTTAGCAACTCTTGAGCCCTTTGGGATTTCATAAACCAATGTTTTAAATACTTTTCCTGAATCAGTAAAAAACAACAACTCATCATGAGTATTGGCAATTAAAAAGTGCTCCACAATATCTTCTCCAATAGTTTTCATGCCAAGCATTCCTTTTCCTCCTCTTTTTTGAATTTTATATGCTTTAGGGTCAATTCTTTTAATATATCCACCTTGAGTTAAAGTAATGATTGCTTCTTCTTTTGGAATTAAATCTTCCTCAGAGATTATTTCCATTTCAGAAACAACTAATTTTGTTCTTCTATCGTCTCCAAAAATATCCTTTATATTTTTTAATTCTTTTTTAATAATAGTTTTAATTTTAACAAGGCTTTTTAAAATAGAGGTAAATTCTTTTATCTTTTCAAGTAATTCCTTTAATTCATCTTCAATCTTTTTTCTTTCTAACTTTGCCAAAGCTGCTAATTTAGTATCTAAAATTGCATTTGCCTGGATTTCAGTCAGTTTAAAACGCTTTATCAAATTGTTTTTTGCATCTTCTCTGTCTTTTGATTTTTTAATTGTATCAATAACAGCATCAATCTTGGCAAGACATTTTTTAAGACCTTCTAAAATATGGGCTCTTTCTTTTGCTTTATTAAGCTCATATTTTGTTCTTCTTACAATCACTTCTTTTCTGTGCTCAATAAAGTATTTTAAAATATCAAGCAAATTTAAAACCCTTGGCTGAGTGCCATTAACTAAAGCCAAGATATTTAAGTGGAAAGTGCGCTGTAAATCTGTAAATTTATAGAGCTGGTTTAAAATTCTTTGAGGAATTACATCTTTTTGCAGTTCTATAACAATTCTCATTCCGTCTTTATCCGATTCGTCTCTAATGTCCTTAATTCCTTCTATTCTTTTTTCTGAAACAAGCTTTGCAAATTGTTCTAAAAGAGATGATTTTTGAACCTGATAAGGAATCTCTGTAATTAAAATTTGTGTTCTTTGTTTTTTATCTTCAATTATTTCAGCTTTTCCCCTTGTTAATATTGGGCCTTTGCCCTGAGAGTAGGCTTCGATAATAGCCTCTTTATTATATATAAACCCTCCTAATGGAAAATCTGGCCCTTTTATAAACTTAAATAAATCCCGGGTGTCTGACTTAGGATTATCAATTAAATAAATTAAAGCATCGCAAACTTCGTTTAAATTATGAGGCGGAATATTTGTTGCCATTCCAACAGCAATGCCCAAAGAACCATTAAGTAAAAGCTGGGGAAGAGGTGATGGTGAAACCACAGGCTCTTTCCTGGTGCCGTCATAGTTATCAACAAAATCAACAGTATCTTTTGAAATATCTTTGAGCATCTCTTCTCCTTCTTTTGAAAGCCGCATTTCTGAATACCTCATGGCAGCATATTCGCCTGGATCATCAATTGAGCCCATGTTACCCTGCCCCTGAATTAATGGATATCTTAGGGAAAAGTCCTGAGCCATTCTTACTGCAGCACCATAAAGCGCCTGATCAGAGTGGGGATGATAACGACCCATTGTTGAACCAACAACAGTTGCTGATTTTCTAAATTTCATATTGTGCCTCAGTCCATCTTCAAGCATAGTATAAAGTATTCTTCTTTGAACTGGCTTTAGACCATCTCTCACATCAGGTAAAGCACGAGAAATTATCACTGACATTGCATAGTCAATGTATGACTCTTTCATTTCCTCAACAATTTCTCTTGGCTTGATCTTTCCAATAATATTTTCGGGTTTTTGACTTCTCATTTTTAATATTCTTTTAAATTATCTAAAGCTTTTTTTAAATCTGTTGCTAATTTTGAATTAAATTCTTTTTCTTTATTATTTAATATTTTAATTCTTAAATAAGCTGCATGCAAAAATTGTCTTTTTAAATCTTTTAAAATTGGCTGGTTTTTAAAATTGTAGATTTTATCCCCAACAATTGGATGATTCAAATACTGAAAATGAACTCTGAGCTGATGTTTTCTTCCAGTAATTGGAATTGCCTCAACCAGAGTATACTTGTTTTCTTTTTCATCAATAAGTTTTTTCAAAATTTTGTATTTTGTAACTGCTTTTCTTTTGTTTTTTGAGCCTGGTTCAAAAGGCAAATAAACTTTTTGTTTTTTTCTGTCTTTTTGCCCACGGCCAATTAAAGTTTCAATTATTCCATCTTTATTTTTAACCTCGCCATCAACTAAAGCAGTATATTTTTTAACAACTTTTCTTTCTTTAAATTGCTCTTGTAAAAAAGCTAAGGATTTATCATTCTTAGCTACCAGCAGCAACCCTGAAGTGTCTTTGTCTAGTCTGTGAACTATTCCATATCTTGGAGGCTTGCCAACATTCTTTAAATCTTCATTTTTTTCAATCAATAAATTAATCAATGTTTTTTCTTTAATTTCATCTTCTGAAAAAACTACTATTCCTGCAGGCTTATCAGCAACCAACAAATCATTGTCTTGGTAAATAACATTTAATTCCATGTGGGCGATATAGGACTCGAACCTATGACCTTCACAATGTCAATGTGACGCGCTAGCCAACTGCGCCAATCGCCCATAATGTGCGCACGGCTGGAATCGAACCAGCGACCACAGACTTATAAGATCTGTGCTACTACCACTGAGCTACGTGCGCTATTAAAATCTCTTTATTTGTATTCATCGGCAATTGCCTTTAATCCCATAATAATTTTTTCTGCAAGAAGAACACTATTCACTCTTAAATTACAAGTTCCATGACCAAAACTTCCTTTATGATTAATCCTTTCGCTTAAAGTTTTTTTAATATAAGGACGACTAAATTGTTCTAAAGGAATTTTAATCGTTTTCGACCAGTATTTCATTTCTCTGTCTATATGCATGTCGCTATATAAATGCATCACTACTCGCATTTTCTTTTTAGGTACTTTAAGGCATTTATTGAGCCAATAAATAAAAAATTGGATCATAGAAGGGTCTGTATTTGAGAGGGATAGATGGTCGGCTCTATACTTTGATCCATCTGCCCAGTAAAGAAACAAACCTGCAATAAAAGCCTCTCGCTTGCTTAAAGGCAAGATTAAATTCTTCTGAAGTTTATAAGTTTTATCAAGTCTCTTTTCCTTCTTTTTTCTCATCGTATCTCTGAACCTTTCTATTCTTCGTTCGTTTCTATCTCTTAACTCTCTTATTCTTTTTTTAGACAAAGGATGATCTCTCAGCCAAACACTCAGAGTGCTTTTACTAACCCTTAAAACATCTTTTATCTGACTATAGCTCATTTCCTTTTTCCTTAAAGCAAGGGCTTTTTCGTGATCTTTTAAACGGGCCATAGTCGAACAATTGAATTATCGTTATTGAAACTAATATTCATTAGTTCATTTTAACACAGATATTTTAATGGAACAAACAATAAATATTATACCCGCTTCACACTCACTTTAACCTGCTTACCTTTTTTTGGTTTTGAAACAATCCTTTTTTTAGAACTCTTCTTTCCAATCAAGCTTTCAAACTCTTCTTTTTCAATAATTTCTTTGTCAATTAAAGTTCTAGCAACCTTATCAAGCAATCTTTTCCTTTTAGTAAGAATCTTCCTGGCTTTACTCTCAGCTTCTTTTATAAACTTTAGAATCTCTTTGTCAATTAAAGTAGCTACTTGTTCTGAATAATTGCGCTGCTCACCTAATTCTTTTCCCAAGAATATTAATTCTTCTTTTTCTCCAAAAAAGACTGGCCCCAGATCACTCATTCCATAGTTTTTCACCAGCCTTCTCGTTAAATCTGATGCTTGTTTCAAATCATTGGAAGCTCCGGTTGTAATTTCTTTAAATTTCAGTTTTTCAGCAACATATCCGCCAAGTAAAGTTGCCAATTCTGATAAAAACTCACTTTTTGTTTTCATTCTTTTTTCTCTTTCTGGCATTTGCAAGGTATAGCCTGCTGCCATGCCCCTGGCAACAATTGAAATCTTTCGTATTGGATCAGTGTTTGGCAAAGATGCAGACACCAAAGCATGACCTGCTTCATGATAAGCTGCTATTTCTTTTTCTTTTTCACTTAAAATATGACTTTTCCTTTCAGGCCCCAGTAAAACCTTTTCAACTGATTCCAATAACTCTTGCTGGAAAATCTCTTTTTTATTCCTTCTGGCAGCTAAGATTGCAGCTTCATTCATAAGATTTGCTAAGTCTGCACCAGAAAACCCTGGAGTTCTTTCAGCAAGTTCTCTTAAGCTTGCGTTTTGATTTAATGGTTTTCCTCTTGAATGGATTTTTAAAATCTGTTCTCTGCCATCTATATCAGGCAAGTCTAACATTATTCTTCTGTCAAATCTGCCGGGACGAAGAAGAGCTGAATCTAATATATCGGGGCGATTCGTTGCTGCAAGAACAATTCTTGTATCATTTCTTTCAAAACCATCCATTTCAACAAGTATTTGATTTAAGGTCTGCTCTCTTTCATCATGGCCTCCGCCAACACCAGCGCCTCTCATTCTTCCAACAGCATCTAATTCATCAATAAAAATTATTGATGTTCCAGCTTTTTTAGCAGTAGAAAATAAATCCCGGACTCTGGAAGCCCCAACACCTACGAAAAGCTCTACAAAAGTTGAACCAGAAGTGTGAAAAAAGGGAACATCAGCTTCTCCAGCAACTGCGCGCGCTAACAATGTTTTTCCAACTCCAGCTGGACCTACTAATAAAACTCCTCTTGGAATTCTAGCTCCCATTTTCAAAAACTTTTTTGGGTGCTTTAAAAAATCAACAACCTCCTTTAATTCTTCTTTTGCCTCCTTGAGCCCTGCGACATCTTGGAATGTTGTTTTTTCTTTTCTTCTGTCATCTGCGCCAAATAGTCTGGCTCTGGATTTTGTAAAATCAAGGGCCTGCATTGCACCAGTTTTACTTTGTTTAAAGATTGACCAGAAAAAGAAAACTAAAATAAGTACTGGAACAACAGAAAAAAGAAGCGGAGCCAGCCATGTCCAAGCTCCACCAACCTCTTTGATTTCAATATTAACTTTTACTAATTTCTCTTTTGCAACTCCATAGTTAAGCAATGATTGAGAAAGAGAAGACTCGCCTTCTTTTCTTGAGCTTGCCTTTGAATCATCTAAATAAACAACATCAAGTTGATTGCCAGCAATAATAATGCCTTTAATTTTATCCTGGCTTACTTCTTCTGCTAATTTAGTAAATGATATTTCTTCTATCTCGCCAAAAGGCTGATAAAACAAACTAAAAATTGCTGAAATAAGTAAAAAAATTAACAAAATTGTTAGAAAGTTTTTTGCCAAATTCTTCATTTTTAAGAGGTGTTTTACTCTTTTATGAGTTTCAAGCTCATTTTATGTTCTTTTTCTTCGATTGAGAGAATTTTGAATTTATAAGTTTTCTCAAGCTCTAAAATCTCTTCCATTTTCTGATTTTCGAATTCAGAAACATGACAAAGTCCCTGGATCTCTTTATCTAGCTTTACAAAAGCGCCAAAAGGATTAAGCTTTGTCACTTCGCCCTTAATAATATCTCCTTTTTTATACTTTTCATTAATTCCTTTCCAAGGGTCTTTTTTTAAGGCCTTCAAAGAAAGCCAAACCCTATTGCCAGATATTTCAATTATCTGCGCCTTAATTTTATCCCCGACTTTAACAATATCTTGAGGGCTATTAATGATTTTCCAATCAAGTTCAGATATATGAACTAAACCTTCAAGCTGTTCAATGTCTTTCTTCGTTGATAAAGGAAATTTAATGAAAGCTCCAAAATCAGTTACTCCAGTAATTTCTCCTTTAACTTTATCTCCTATTTTAAACTTTTTTAATTTTTCCTTTGTTTTTTCCAAATCTTTTGCTTTTTCTGAAAGAATAACTTGTTCTTTTCTTTCAAATAAATCAAGTATTTTAACTTCCATATCCTTACCTACAAATTTCTGAAGCTCTTGTAATATTTTTGATCTTTCACCTCCTTCAACTTTTGGATAATTCTCATTTGATAGTTGAGAAACAGGCAAAAATGCAGAAAGACCAGAAACTTCTGTGACTAATCCTCCTTTATTAGCTCCAAGAATTCTTACTGTTACCAATTCACCATCTTCCTTTTTCTTTCTCAATTCTTCAAAAGTCATTTCTCTTGTAGCTCTTTTCATTGATAATTCAATAAATCCATCATCAGTTTCTATATCAGTAACTTTTGCAAAGACTTCGTCGCCAACTTTAAGTTTTTTCAATTTATACTTTGCATCATAAAACTCTTTGCCATAAATTATTCCTGTACCAACTGGCCCCAAATCAACAAAAACAGAAGATCGTCCTTTTCCAACCACCTTGCCTTCAACAAGTTCGCCAATTTTTATTGGCCTTAATAATTCATTTTTTTCTAATAATTGTTTCATAAATATAAGTTTAGTTTACACGTTTTATTGATTTTTTCAAGAGTTATGATATAGGTATTATATAAAGCAAAAGCGAATAAATTCAACAAATCATTCTTATGAATATAGTTTGGCAAGGACATGCCTTTTTTCAAATAACAACAAATCCGCAGAAAAACAGCTTAATTAAAATAGCTATTGATCCTTATGAAAAAAACTTAGGATTAAGGCTTCCAAAAACTGAAGCTGATGTATTGTTGGTTACCCATCAACACTATGACCACAATAATATTAAAGCTGTTTCAGGAAACCCTTTCTTAATTGAAGGCCCAGGAGAATATGATGTAAAAAACATCTTTGTGCATGGAATCCCAAGTTTTCATGACGAAAAGCAGGGCAAAGAAAGGGGTGAAAATACAATATATGTTATTGAAAGTGAAAATTTAAAAATCTGCCATATGGGAGATTTTGGCCAAAAAGAATTGACTGACGAGCAATTGGAAAAAATAGGAGAGGTTGATATATTGATGATTCCAGTTGGAGGAACCTATACTATTTCAGCTCAAGAAGCTTTAAAAATAGTATCTCAGATTGAGCCCCGCATTACAATTCCAATGCATTATAGTTTGCCAAACTTAAAAATTAAATTAGACCCAGTAAGTAAGTTTTTAAAAGCTTTTGGACTGAAATCTTTAAAGCCCATTAAAAAGTTATCAATTAAAAAAAGAGATTTAGCTCAAGATGAAGCAAAAATCATTATAATGGAAAAATGAAACAAATAAAAGAATTAATACAACCATTTTTAAAAAAGAAAATTCCTGATATAAAGCCTGGTGATACAGTAAAGGTTTATCAAAAAGTAAAAGAGGAAGCAAAAAAGAAAGGAGAAGAAGCAAAAGAAAAAATCCAGACTTTTGAAGGAATAGTTATTGCAAAAAAGCATGGAAAAGAAATCGGAGCAACAATTACAGTGAGAAAAGTAATTAGTGGTGTTGGAGTTGAAAGGATATTCCCTTTACACTTGCCATCTATTGATAAAATAGAGGTTTTAAGAAGAAGCAAAACAAGAAGAGCAAAGCTTTATTTCTTAAGAACAGCGAAAGGTAAAAGAGCAAGGTTAAAAAGAAAAGAATTTGTTGAAGTTGTTGCCGAAGAGCCAGAAAAAGAGGTTGTTGATGAGCAGTCAGAGATAAAACCTGAGTTAGCACAAGAAACTCAAGAATCAAAAAAACCAGTTGAAAAAACAGAGCCAACTACAGAAAAAAAAGCTGAACAAACTTCTCAAGAAAAACAAAATGAAACCCAAGAGAAAACAACCAATTAAATGGTCTCCGGAAATTGCTTATGCTGTTGGCCTTATAACAGCGGACGGGTGTTTATATAATGATGGAAGGCATATAGATTTCACTTCAAAAGATAAAGAATTGATTAACGCCTTTAAAAAATGTGTTGGCATTAATAATAAAATAGGATGGAAAACTAGTGGTTTCACAGAGAAAAAATATCCTAAAGTTCAATTCAGCGACGTTGTTCTTTATAGATGGTTAGTTAGTATTGGATTAACCCCAAATAAAAGCAAAACAATAGGAAAACTTAAAATCCCTAATCAATACTTTTTTGACTTTTTAAGAGGTCATTTTGACGGAGATGGAAGTTGTTATAGTTATTGGGATAAAAGATGGAGAAGTAGTTTTATGTTTTACACAACATTTACAACAGGAAGCTTGCTTCATCTGAAGTGGATACAATCTAAAATCAAAAAACTTTTAAAAATCAATGGATACATTACTGCTGGCAAAAGATGTTGGCAATTGAAGTATGCCAAGAAAGAATCAAAGGTATTGATTTCAAAAATGTATTATAAAAGAAATCTACCCCACCTGAAACGAAAATATATAAAATTGAAAAATATAATAAGGATTGACAATGAGGAATTGGATAGAAAATTAAGATTAAATGGGCGAGTGCTGGAATCGGTAGACAGCTTGAACTGAGGCTTCAAGGGGATTTTTCCCGTGGGAGTTCGATTCTCCCCTCGCCCACTTTCAAAGACACGTCCATAAAAAAATAAATAGGGGCAATTAGCTCAGTGGCTAGAGCGCGTCGCTTACATCGACGAGGTCGTAGGTTCAAGTCCTACATTGCCCACAAAATTAACTCTTAGAATCATTTTAAACTCGTTTTAGAACGAGTTCATTGATCGGAGTATTAACTCCGATAGTCTTTCCTAATTTAACAACAGCGCCATTATAATATTCTATTTCATCTAAATCCTTTGCTTTTTTTTCTCTTCCTTTAGAAATAAATCTAGCTAAAATGTTGCGAATAGGCACTAAAAAAAACATTGGAATTAAATCAATTAAAAAACAATATGTTTTTACTGGATAGTTTGAGAAATTAATAAATCTTCCATTAGATTTTTTAACAACCCTGACGTATTCTTTTAAAACTTTTACTTCTTGTTGAAAAATGTTTTTATCTTTAAAGCCATTTTTCACTGACAAATTATGGGAAGCGCTTACCATTCCGATTAAATTCAAAAATAATTTTGAAAATTCTAAATTCCTGGCATTTTCCTGTGGAAATTCCTGAATTTCAAAACCAGCATTTTTAAAAGTTTTAAAAACATCTTCAACGTTTAACTTCCCTTGTGCTTTTGAAACAGCAATGCGTATTGGCAAAGAATATTTTACATATATATTGCTGTTTTCTATTTTAATATCTATTGGATTAAATAAAACAGACCTAATAATAGTAATATCTTTTGCTCTCTGACCATAAATATCTTGCAAAGCTTTTTTTGCGTCATTTAAAGCATCGATGCCATTCTGGGAAAGAAAAAGAACAGGCGTCTTATCATTTTTAAATTTTTCAAAATAATATTTAACAACACTGTAAACTGGGTTTTTTGTTGTCACGAAAATAATGTCTGGAGCTAAATCAGAATTGAAATCACTATCTTTTATAACCTTGCAGTCAAACAACTGAGGCTCTTGTTCTTTCCTCTGAATATATAATTTTTTCTGCGCTATCAGTTCAATTTCTTTTTCCTTTGCCACGCCTAAAACACTAGCTCTATTTTTAAGTTCAAAAGCAAACATTGTGCCAGTTCTTCCTCCAACTCCAATAATAGCTACTTTAATGTTTTTCATGTTCTATGAGTATATCACTATTCATCTCCTTAATAAATTGATTTTAAGTGTATTCTGTGATAAATTTAAACATATTTTATTTAAGATTATCTATTAATTCTGCTACTGGTGGGGTGTTCCGAATCGGCAAGGAACCGCTTTCGAAAAGCGGCGGGTGAAAACCTATGCGAGTTCGACTCTCGCCCCCACCGCTTCTTGTATAATTAATCTAATAACCCATACTATGTTTGAACTTTTTAAAAAAGAAGATATTGATCCTAAAAATTGGAAACAAGTTATTGGAGAGTTTAAGTCTTTAAAAAAAGAATTTAGAAAAGTGTCCAAAGAATTGGATTATTTGAAAAAAGAGTCTGTGTTTTCTGTTCAAAAAATGGGAGTTGTTAGATTTAATCCTTTTAAAGATTTAGGTGGAAATCAAAGCTTTTCTATTGCACTTTTAGATGGGAATAATAATGGCGTGGTGATTACCAGTTTTTATAGCAGAGAAGGAAACAGGATGTTTGGCAAACCAATCAAAAAAGGCCACTCACATCACAGTCTGTCTGAAGAAGAAAAAAAAGCAATAGAAATTGCTAAAAAAACGAGAATTAAAAGAAAAGAGATTTAAATGACAAAAGAAAATGAAAATTTAATAACTAGACCTCCGGTCGTAGTAATCTTGGGGCACATTGATAGCGGTAAAACAAGCTTATTGGACCAAATAAGAAAAACTAAAGTTACTGAAAAAGAATCTGGTGGAATAACCCAGCATATTGGTGCTTATCAAGTTCGAAAAAATAATAAAAAAATTACCTTTATTGATACTCCTGGACACGAGGCTTTTTCTCAAATGAGGTCTCGTGGAGCAAAAATAGCTGATATTGCTGTTTTAGTAATAGACAGCACAAAAGGAGTTCAAGTTCAAACCAAAGAAGCTATTGAACATATTAAAAATTCTAAAGTGTCTTTAATAATTGCCTTTAATAAAATGGATAGGCCAGAAGCTGATCCCCAAAAAGCAAAAGGGCAGTTAGAAAAACAAGGAATTATTGTTGAATCTTTAGGAGGAAAAGTGCCTTCAGTTAATGTTTCTGCAAAAACAGGTCAAGGCATTGAAGACCTTTTAGATATTATACTTTTGATAGCTGAAATGGAAGAATTAAAAGCTGATAATTCAAAACCAGCTCAAGGAGTAATTATAGAGTCATATTTAGACAACAAAAGAGGGCCAATAGCAACCTTGCTCTTAAGTCAAGGAATATTGAAACCAGGGAATATAATTGCTACACCTTCAACAACTGGAAAAATCAAAAGTTTGGAAGATTTTCAAGGAGATCAAATCCTCCAAGCTGCTGCCGCTGATCCAGCGGTTGTTTTGGGATTAGATCAAGCGCCAAGAGTTGGTGAAACATTTAAAGTTTTTGAAAACTTAAAACAAGCAGAAGCATATATTAAAACTCCGGAAAAAGGAGGGGTTGAAAAAAGAGTTGAACTCCAAGAAGGGCAAAAGGCATTGAATTTAATTATTAAAACTGATGTTTTAGGTTCAATTGAGGCAATACAAAATATATTAAAACAACTTCCTCAAGAAAAAATTGTATTGAAAGTTTTAAAATCAGATGTTGGTCAAATAAATGAAAATGATATTCAGTTTGCAAAAAGTGGAAATGCTCTGGTTTTAGGATTCAGAGTGAAAGCCAACTCTACTGCCAATAGGCTGGCAGAAAAAGAAAAAATCAGGATAATGAATTTTGAAATCATTTATGATCTGGTTGAGGAAATCAGAAAATACATGGAAAAAATCTTAGAGCCTGAAGTAGTAAGAAATAATTTAGGTAAATTAAAAGTATTGGTAGGTTTTTGGGGCGAGAAAAAACGCCAAATTGTCGGAGGAAGAATGACTGAAGGAGAAATTACTAAAAGCGTTTTAATTGAAGTAACAAGAAACGGAGAAGTAATTGACCAAGGAAGATTGATTAATCTTCAAAAAAACAAAAAAGATATTGAAAAAGGTTCTAAAGGAGATGAAGTAGGGATACTTTACGAAGGAGAAAAAAAGATTGAGAAAGGAGATGAATTAATAATTTTTAAAAAAGAAAGGAAAAAAGGAGAACTCTAATGTCAAAACGAATTGACAAAGTCAATAAACTTATAAAACAAACTGTCTCTACTCTTCTTTTGAAAGAAGGGTATTTTGAAAAAGATATTTTAGTAACAGTTACTCAAGTAAAAACTGCTCCTAATTTTAATCAAACCAATGTTTTTATTAGTGTAATACCAGAGGAAAAATTTGATTTAGTTATCAAAGTGCTCAATAAAAACATTTATGACCTGCAGCAAAAACTCAATAAAAAACTGGTGATGAAACGTGTTCCTAAAATTATCTTTCGACAAGAGACAAAAACAAAAGAAGCTGATAGGATTGAGAAGCTTTTAGATGAGTTGAAAAAGCAGAAAAAAACAGATAATATTCAAACTGAAGAATAAATTTGGCGTGGTAGTCAAGTGGCTTAGACCTCGGTCTGCAAAACCGATTACGTGGGTTCAATTCCCACCCACGCCTCAAAACTTGATTAAGGCAAACAAATAGATATTATTTTGCTTTTACGTCTGCCATATATTATAATAATATAATGGCGAAATATAAAAGAAAAAGGAGCTGGACAGAAAAACAGCTAAAAAATGCTGTGAAAAAGTCAAGGAGTATAAGACAGATTTTGGGTATTCTTGGGCTTAGAGAAGCTGGAGGTAATTACAAGCAAATTAGAAAATATATTAAAGAATATAATATCGATGATAGTCATTTAAAAGGAAAAGGCTGGAATAAAGGATTAAAAGGTATAGGAAAACCGCGTATACCTTTAAATGACATTTTAGTAAAAAACAGTACATTTCAAAGCTACAAATTAAAAAATAGATTATTTAAAGCTGAGCTTAAAGAACAATATTGTGAAGATTGCGGATGGGCAGAAAAAACTAAAGACGGCTTTTTACCACTAGAGCTAGATCACATAAACGGAGATCCTTATGATAATAGCTTAAAAAATCTTAGAATCCTTTGTCCTAATTGCCACAGCTTAAAACCTGGACATAGAGGAAGAAAAAAAACTTAGTTTTGCCCGGGTGATGGAACTGGTATACATGCGACACTTAAAATGTCGTGGTCTTTGACCATGTGGGTTCAAATCCCACTCCGGGCACTAAACACAAAAACCACTGTATTAAATGCAGTGGTTTTTGTATTTTTCTTAATTAAATTAGCTTTCCAAAACTTCAATAATAGCTCTTTTTGCTCCAAAAGATTTTGCCTGCCAATAGTCAGCATACCAAATATCAATATGATAATTCCCTTTTCTTCTGTGCATCCTGTCTTCAACAGTAAAAATTTTATCGCCATAAACATCTGGAATTCTGATTCTTGTTCCAAAAGGCAATAAATTATTTGCTACAATCCCGTCTCTCACATAAGAGCCGGATGCAGTGATAAAAGGAGTATCATCTGTCTGAGACACCGTGCTTGAATAAGCAGTTATAATTACTGGCAGTTTTTTAACAACTTTTGGAGGAGGGTTTGCTGGATTTGATAAAGAAGTTAAGCTGTTATTCTGAACAACAATAAAATTAGGTATTACTACTAAGTCTGATGTGTCCTTGTTTTGTCCTATCGCAGAATAAACCTGTGATACAACTCCAAAAACAACTAGAAGTATTAAGGTTTGAATCACTAATAAAATCAAGCGTTTATTGTGATTTTTTATAGATTTCTTAATCATATTAAAACCCCTTGTTCTAAGGGATTTTGACATAATAGCGCTATCAAAACCTTGTGTCAAGGCCTTCAAAAACCGCTTTAAAAAGCGGTTTTTAGCAATTATGAATAAGTTTTTTCTGGAGCGGGCGAGCGGAATTGAACCGCCGTCCTCGACTTGGCAAGCCGATATAATAGCCACTATACTACGCCCGCATGTGCCGCGGAGTGGAATTGAACCACCTACCCTTTCTTTTTCAGAGAAATGCTCTACCAATGAGCTACCACGGCGCGTATTAATCCTTTATGTGGACCCAGTGGGATTCGAACCCACCACCCCTTGTATGCCATACAAGTACTCTAGCCAGCTGAGCTATGGGCCCATATTCACATTGTGTCCCCGACAGGAGTCGAACCTGTATTTGCAGCTTAGGAGGCAGCCGTTCTATCCATTGAACTACGGGGACAGACATTTCTTCGGGGATGAATAGCATTTTATCAGCTTTCTCTCTTGTTGACAATACAGGTTAATGATAAAATGATGACGTATTAAACTTAAAAAATTAAAGAGTATGCAAAAATCACCAATAGTTGAAATTGCTAAAAAGGTTTCTCCGGCTGTAATAACTGTGGTTGTTTCAAAAGATCTGCCCAAAATTGAAGGATTTTATTTTCTACCTTTTGGAGGAAGACAATTTATTGTTCCTAAGATGGGCAAAAACAAAAAAGAAGAAACTAAAATAGGAGGAGGTTCAGGGTTTATTGTTTCAAAAAACGGCTATGTTTTAACCTGCAACCATGTCGTTAAAGATCCAACAGCAAAATACACTGTTATTGTTGAACCAACAAAAAAATATCCTGCTAAGGTCTTGGCTAAAGATCCATTAACTGATGTTGCTATTTTAAAAATCCAAGATCATGGTTTCCCATATTTAGAGATGGGTGATTCAGGAAAAATTGACCTAGGAGAATCAGTAATTGCGGTAGGAAATCCCTTGGGAGAGTTTGAAGACACTATCTCAGCAGGCATTGTTTCAGGACTAAGTAGAAAGATTAAAGCTTATCAAGGAGGATCAAAAGCAACAAGCTTAAGAGGTTTAATCCAAACTGATGCTGCGATTAATCCAGGAAACAGCGGCGGGCCATTGGTTGATATGGAAGGAAATGCGATTGGAATTAATACTGCAATGGTAATGGGAGCACAAAATATTGGCTTTGCTATTCCAATTAATTACGCGAAAAAAGATTTAGAAGAAATAATGAAATTTGGCAAAATTAAAAAACCTTTCCTGGGTGTAAGATACTTTATTTTAAATGAACAAATTGCAAAGAATAATAAGCTTCCAATTAACTATGGTGCTTTGATCGTAAGAGAAAATCTAGGAGAAAGAGCAATAGTTAAAGGCTCTCCTGCAGATAAAGCAGGATTAAAGGAGTACGATATCGTTTTAGAATGTAATGGAAAAAAGATTAATGAGGACAACCCTTTAGCTGATCTGCTTCAAGAGAATAAAATTGGAACTGAAATAACTTTAAAAGTTTTAAGAGAAGATAAAAAGATTAATTTAAAAATAAAGTTAGGAGAAAAAAAATAAAGGCTTTTAGACAAACACACTAGTTATATAGCTAGTGTGTTTTTGTTTGATTATCCTCTTTGGCTTTCGTCTTCTTTATGTCCACAATTACAGCACCAACAACCATGCCCGTGTCCATGCTTTTTCTTTTTAAGCATGAATTTCAAACCAACAATAATCCAGATAGATGGCCAAATAATATTCCAAATTCCCATGTCAATATATCCTAAATTCCTAAGAAGTAGAACTATACCAATAATTAAAATGATAAGACCTAGCATTGTTTTTTAAAAAATATATTACTGATTAAAACGTGCGACCTTTTTAAATAATATTATTGACTCTTTTTTATTCATGTCTCTTATTTTAGCATTCTAACAAGCTTGACGTAAATAAAAAAGCCCACTTGAGTCTCATTCTAATGGGTCTCATACGAGACGTATTTAGAACTATTAACTGGATAGAAATAAAAGAAAATCTTAAAGATTTAGAATCTATTACGATATCAATCTAGCAACAATAATCTAACCACTCGCATTCTTTACATATTCCTTTAAGTTTTTCTAAATTGTGATCTACTAAATTCCTGGCTTCCATTATTTTAATTTCTGCATTTGGTTTAATTTCTAAATATCTCATAACCTTATTATCTTTTTCTTTTATTTCATTCTCAAAATTAGGACCTTTCTTAATACATTTTCCGTTATCATTATGCGGACAAGCACTACAAATAATATCTGTACTATCAATAACTCTAACTACAGGATTATCTTTTAAAACTTTCATTACCTCACAGAAATTCAGTACAAATTCTTTACTGTATCCTTTCTTTTTAAAATACTTCATACAAAGCAAGTGATGAGCTCTAATATTTATCATTGTTATTGAATCTTATATTTTAAATAAATTTATATGCTTATCGTATCAAAAAACCGCCTTTAAAAGAAGGTGATTTTTTGTTTTTTTGAGTGGGTCAACGACCAAATATTATTATAACTAACCTCTTAAAAGTTCTTGAAGATTATGATTATATCAAAAGCTTAAATCAGAAATTTGAACTAATAAAGAATTTTGAGGTATAATTAAAATATATAATTAATTAATAAAAAATTATGATAAAAAAACTTATTGCAGTCGCATTATTA